>NZ_JBHUGH010000029.1:0-16437 GCF_042681825.1 Halodurantibacterium flavum | reverse complement strand
GCTTCAGCCGCTCCATCTGCTCGTCCGTCAGCCAGAAAAGATTGCTCATCATGCCCCCCGTCAGCGCGGAGCGCTTGAATCACGCAGGGGCGGCGACATCAAGCCAATCAATGGGTCCTGACCCTAAAGATGGTGCGGCAGTCTTTGGCCGCGAGGCTTGGACATCCAGCTACTATATGTAACCACTGCCGCCTCCCGGCCAAATAGCCGAAGGCGGCATGTTTCTCGGAACATACCAACCGTAGTTATGAAAGGGCTGCGAAACCCAAGCATAAATCTCTTTATGCTCACCTTAATTCTCGCAATTATTTATTAATAATTCAAGAATTACCTGGTTTATTTATTTATTACATCTTCGGCCCCGCCGGTTTCCTGAACCGCGGTTTCAGTGGCGGCGGCCGGTCGGGTGGGGGGCGGGATTCCGGCTTCGGCACGGGCGGCGGTGCCGTGCGCAGGAACTTCGACTGCTCCGCGAAGCGGGCAAGCAGGGTGGACAGGCTCGGGACGCGCCGCTTGATTTTCAGCCGTTTGCCCGGCTTGAGCATGCGCGACAGCAGGCGGCGGAAGTTGGGCATGAAGCCGGGCAGCAGCTCGGGCGGTTCCTCCAGCTCGTCCTCGTCTTCGTCGGGGTCGGTTTCGGCTTCATCCGTGGCAACCTTGTTCTTCCTGGTACGGCCCGGTTTCGGTTGCAGGAAACGCGAGCCGCCTACTTTACCCTGCCGGGCGGGCCTTCCGGCCCCCTCCCCTGCCTGAGCGCCTCTTCCCGGGCGCGGCGGTCTTCCTCGATCTGCCGCAGCAAGCGCTCGGCGCGCGCGGCGTCCTCGGCATAGCGCTGGCGGTCGGCCGCAAAACCGGCGTCCTGTTCACGCCGTTGCTGCGCGTGGCGCTCGTGCAGCGCCGCGATTTCCTCGGCCTTGTCCTGCGCCAAAAGCACCTCCATGTCGGCGCGTTCCCGCGCCTGGCGGGCATGGAGCTGCCGCCATTCCTTCTTGCGCTCCGCCAGCTTCTCCGCGCCACGGCCCGGATTCAGGCGGTTTTGCAGCGCCTCGATAAAGCCCTCGATGCCGCCGGCGGCTTCGCGCTGCTCCCGCTTCAGCCGCTCGCGCTCCGCCGTGTGCTGGCGATCGAGGCCGGCCAGCTTCTCGTCGATCTCGCGCGACAGCACATAATCGAGCTGGCGGGTCTCGGCCTCATGCCATTCCGCCAGCTTGGCCCTATCCCGCTCTTCGCGCGCGGCGAGCGCCGCCGACACGGCCGGATCGAGATCCGGCTTTCGCGTCTCTTCCGGCGCGGGAACCGGATCCTCGGCCGGGGACGGATGGTCGGGCGCGGGGGATTGCTCCGGAACCCGCAGGGGCTCCGGCGCCGCCAGTGCCGTTTCGGCGCGCGCCCGCTGCATGGCGGCCGCCTCCCGCGCGGCCGGAAGCGCGTCGCGGTCCACCTCCGCCATGAAGGCGCGTACCTCCGCCGCCTTCATCTTCAGCTCCCGGCCGAGGCTGTAGGTCTCGCCGGCGGCGTCCACGAGCACGAAATCCCGCTTGTCGCCCTTCGCCAGCACATAGCCCGCCTCCGCAAGCGCGGCCTTGAAGGCCGCGCCGCTGTCGCAGGATTCCTTGAGAGCGGCGATCTGCGCCCGCCGGTCGGCGACGGAAAGGCCGGCGCGCTCGGCCTGCTGCCATTCGGCATGATTGACCTCGGCGCGGGGGAAGTCGGGCTGTTTTTTGCGGTCGCGCTTGGCATGCTTGCCGGGGACGGGCTCATGCCCGAACTCCCGTTCGAGCCGCTGGCTGGCGCGTTCATGGGCGAGGTAATTGAAACCGTCGTCGCGCAGCGTCATGGTTTCGATGTCGGTGCGCTGCCAGACGACATGAATGTGCTGGCGGCCCTTTTTCTCATGCATGACGACGGCGCGGGGCTGGCCCTGAAGGCCCAGCTCCCGCTCGAGCACGTCCACCGCGCGCGCCCATTGATCGCGGGTCACGTCATAGCGGGCGTCGGGGTCGATGTTGACGTGATAGAGCCCCTTGGTGCCGCGCGTGCCCTCGGAAAGGGTCTGCCAGTCGCGGAAGGCCGCCGTGAGGTCGTCGGTGCCGGCATGCAGCTCCAGCACCTCGACGCGCTCGTTGGTGTCGGTGCGCTGCAGGTGGGCGGCGAGCTGTCCAGGTCCGCCGCGTGATCCCCCCTTGATGATCATGCGGCGCCGTCAGGACTTCGGGGGCGGGATGAATTTCGAGGCCGCCGGCGGCGGATCGAGCGCGGCGGGCGGGGCGTGATCAGGGGTCTTGCCAAGCGCCTCATAGAGGCGGTCGCGGATGCGCGCGTGATCGGCTAGAGTGTCCCGGATGTCCTGCAAGACCACGGCGGCGCTGCCGCCGGTATGCAGGTAGCGGGCGATCTGGTTGAGGTTGCTGCCGATCTTGCCGAGATGCCCGATCACCTCCCGCAGCGCCTGGGCGTCGGCGGGCACCTTCTTCTGCGCGCGCGGGCCGGCGTCCCCGAGCGCCGTCGCCCGGAGAAAGGCGGCCGCCGCGAGCCCCGCCTTGTCGGCGCGGGCGAGGAAGGCGGCATGCTCAGCCTCGGTGAAGCGCGCCTTCACCTGCCGGACGCGCTTCCGGGTCTCGGACTTGGGACGTTTCGGGGGCGGCGGGGTGTCGGTCATGCCGTGCCCTCCGGCATGATCCGGAGGCCGCGTGCATGGGCGATGATGAAAAGATCGACACGGCTGCCAAAACCGGCAGCCCTTGCCATAAGCCGCGCTCCGGCCAGCGGGTCACTGTCCGCCGCTTCGGCGGACAGGTCGGCAAGGTGCCAGGGCGTCGTCACATCATCCGCCATGCCCCTCCCCCTTTGGCTGCGGTCTCCCGTGCTGCGCGCACCGTTGTCCGGCTCCATGGCCGCCCCATGGTCGTCACCGGGACGAAACCCGGCCGAGGTGCGGGAACGGCGTGTCCCGCGCGGGGTCGAGGGGGCGCAAACCCCTCGTCAGGGTGCAGGGGCGCGAAGGCCGCCTGCTCGTCGTCCAGAGCGCGAAAGCTCTGGTCGTGGGTGCCGGGACGCGAAAGTCGCCGGCGAGTGGTCAAGGGCGCGATAGCCCTTGCCTGGGTTTCCAGGGGCAGGGACGCCCCCGGATGGTGTCGAGAGGCAAAGCCTCCGTCATGGGTCGCAGGGAGCACGAAGGCTCCCCGGACGGGTCCACGGGCTGTCAAAGCCCTGGTCGGGAGGGATGCAACGGGAGGGCGAAGCGCCGCCCTTGCCAAGCCAGCGCCCCCTATGGGGCGCGGAGGACGGGTACCCCGTCCATGGCTTGCAGCCGCTTCCAACGCATATTTCAGGATACCACGGCAAGCGTGGCGGCATGGGGTACCGCAGTATGCGGCAACGGCTTTCCCGTGCCGGTAAGTGCGCGCCGCGTCGCCTTCGGCGTGGATTCGGTCGGGCGGCGCGCGAGTCGCATCATAGCACGAACCGCCCAAACCGGCCTCCGGAATCATGACGCCGCGCCTTTCAGGAGCACCTCGCGGGCCTCGTTCAGGAGCTGCGCGAGGCCGTTGGTGCCGCCCGTGTCCGGATGCAGCTTTTTGATGAGCTGCCTGTGCGCGGCGGCGATCTCGGCGGGGGTCGCCCCTTCGGCCAGGCCGAGGACGGAGAGCGCCCGCCGCCGGCTCATCGGGCCGGAGGCCGGTTTGGGCGGTTCGGGCTGCTTCCGCCTGTGACCGTCCTTTTTGCCGCCCCGCACAACATAGGGGTTGTCGTCCCAGGCCAGCGGCGGCTCCCAATAGAGCTTCGGATAGGTGGCGGCGAGCGAGGCGAAGGCTTCCGCGATGCGCCAGTAATCCACGGGGCGGAGGTAATGCGGGCGGCCCTCGGGATTGAGGACGATCGCCACGTCCCGCCCCAGGGACAGCACCTCGTCGGGCATCAGCAGCGGCCGGCCGGTCTCGCCGTAGTTGACGCTTTCGCCCTTGGCCGCGCCGCCCGGCCCCAGGTTCTCGGACTCCCCCCGCCCGATGGTGCGCACGGTCATCTTGCCGAGCGTGTCGGAAAGGTACTTCGCGGATTCGAGGTCGCTGACGTTGCAGAACCACTTATAGGCGCAGTTGGAGAGCAGCGTGCCGGCGCCGGCGGCGCCGTAGATGTCCTTGAGCTGGTCGAGCCCCTGCACGACCAGGGTAAAGTCGATGCCGTAGCCCGACATGGTGGCGATGTCGCGCGGCATATCCTCGATGCGGCCCAAGGCGGGGAACTCGTCCATCAGAATCATGCAGCGGTGCGGCGGGCGGCCTTCGAGCGGATAGCGCTTGAAGGTGTGCATGGCCGCCGCCGTCATCAGCCGCAGCCATGTGCGCTGCGTGTCGATGCGGTCGGGCGGGATGACCAGATAGACCGTCACCGGATCGCGGATCAGGTCGGCCAGGTCAAAGGACGACGCGGCCGTGGCGGCCTTCACCTGCGGGTCGGAGAGGAACTTGGTGTTCTCCGACAGGTTCGCCATGATGCCGCTATAGGTCTCGTCGGCCAGGTCGAGATAGGGGCTGGCCATCTCCCGGATCGCGCCGCCGAAGGCGCTCGATGCCGCCATAGGCACCAGAAACCTGCCCGTGAAGTCCTTGCGGCTGAGGCTGACGATCTCGCGGGCGCGGGCGAGCGTCTTTTGCTCGCCCGGCTGATCCGTGATCCACAGGAGCACGGCGGTCAGCACATTGGCCGCGCTGCCCTGCCAGTAGCGGTCCTTGTCGCCGGGACTTGAAGGGCAGACCGCGCCCGCGAGGGACTGCGCGACCGCGACGGCGTTCGGATCGTCCCTGCGCAGCACGTCGAGCGGGTTGAAGGTGGCGGGCGGCAGGCCGCGTTCCTTGAAGGTCGCGGCCAGCTCACCCCACGGGTTGATGACATGCACCTCCTTGTTGAGCATGCCGTAGCGGACGCGGGCGGTGATGGCGGCATTCTCGCCCTTGGGGTCGATGACGATGGCCGATCCCGCATAGCGCAGCAGGGTCGGCACGATGACGCGGGTGCCCTTCCCCGTCCGGGTGCGCGCCACGATCAAAGTGTGATGTTCGGGTGTCGAGAGCACTGGCGCGCCGGGCTGCTGCGCGAGCGGCACCGCGTCCAGCTCGGGCGCACTGCTTTTCCCGAAAAACACGCCATGCACCGCATAGGCGAAGTTCGGCATGACCGGGCGCATCTCGGCGTAGCTGGCGGTCCCGTAGTTGTCGGACAGCGGCGGCGGGGTCTTGGGGGGCACCTGCCGGAAGCGTAAGCGCAAGAACCAGATAATCCCCTTCACGGCCGCCAGCAGGAAGGCGGCTGTGATCAGGGCACCGATCAGGAGGGCCGGCTTATAGGTCGGATCGGGGGGGAAGGCCGGACGCGGGGTGTCAAGCGGCCAGTTGAGCACCGCCAGCAGGGCGGTGAGCCCGAGGAATTGCGCCCCAATGATCAGTGCCCGTGTTTTCCACGGGCGGGGGCCGGGCGGTGCGTCCGCAAGACCGGCCAGGCGCCTCAGAAAGGGTGCGGCGGCCATGGCGGCGAAGGACAGGAGCAGCAGGAGGGGCAGGAGAAAGGGGAACTGTATCGCCATGCGCATCCCGACGCCGGGGAGATTGCGGCGGATGCCAGCCGCATAGTCGGCCCAGGTCGGCGTCAGGTCTCGCTCGTACCACGGGGTCGCGGCGAGCGGGTCACTCCACCCCTGCCCTATTGCCGGGGCCGCAAAGGCCAGGAGAAGGCCAAGGAGCACGACGAACGCATAGAGGTGGCGTCCGTGTGCCCTCAGCATCAGAAAGGCCCTCTCTCGGCCGCCTGAGGCCCGGATTGAGGGGGATCGGCAGGCACTGCCAGTTCGGGCGCGCCTTCGGCGGCGCAAAGGGCGTTCCATGCCTTTGCATAATGGGGATGACGGGTTGGATCGGTGGCGAGCTGGTGCAGCAGCATGTGCAGGTCGTTATGGACGCGCTGCGCCAGGGCAGCGCTCACCGGCGCGGGCGCGCGGCCTGCGGCCGCCGCGTCCAGCTCCGCAACATGCGCCAGCAGGCGCAAAAGCCCCGGCTGGACAGGGATCGTCACCGGCACGGGTTCGGCGGTGTCGTTCATGGCGGCGTCCACCAGCTCGTGCAGCCGCCGCACGTCCGGCAGAGCGTCGAAGGCGTCGCGAAGGCCGGCAAGCGCCGGATGCGGCACGGGATCGGGGGTATCCCCCTGCCCTACTTCCCAGGCATCGAGCGCGGATTGCAGCTCCGGTGTCAGGTCGTTTTCGCCGTCATCAGCGCGCGGCGGCTTATTTCTCATCGTAAGCCTCCATGAGGATTTCGAGGAATGCGCCAAGCGTATAGCGTTCCTTCTTCGCCATGGATCGAAAGCGGTGCAGCACGGCAGCGGGTGCTTTGATGTTGATTTGGGCGTCGTCCGGCCGCTCGCGGCTTGGAAAAGCGGATGCCTGATCGACGGCCTTCTTCGTGTCTAGCGGCGCGAAGACTTCGGCCTCTATTTTGCTGCGCTTCGGCGTGTCAAAGTCGTCAAGGCTGCCAAAATCGAGGGGCTTACGTTCCCCGGCCATCATGCTACCTCCTTCGCCGCGTCGCGATGGCGGCGCAGCTTGTCGATGACCTCGGCGGCAAAATCCTGTGCATTGAGGATCGCCGCTTCCAAGTTATTGACTTCCTTAGCGCTTAGATCGCGAACGGAGCCGCCGGCCGCGAAGATCGCGGAATAGGCATCGCGTTCGTGAATTTCCGTCAGAAAGGTGTCCACCTTGTCGCTCTGGCGGAACTGGCCGGAGACGAAGCGCGCGGTGCGCGACTTCGCAACGACCTTGGTTTGCGTGAAGAGCACGGCAAAGGGAATCGTGCGGCGTACCGCCTTCATGTCGCGGTGTATTTCCTCAATGACCGTGATCGCCGCGTTCGCGTCCTGCTGTTGCTCTTTCATCGGGATAATGACGAAATCGGATTGGCTGATCGCGTAGCTTGAAAGGCGCGAGGCCGTGCCTTCCAGGTCGATAACCACAAAGGTGGAGCTGGCTGCGGCCGCTTCGATCTCGTCGAGAATGGTTTTCTCGGATTCGTTCGTGACAATGCTGAGGTTTTTGGGGGCACCTGCCAGCTTCGCCCAAGCGGTGACAGGATGGCGGGGATCGGCGTCGATCAGGGTCACAGGCTTGGCCGTCGCCAACTCGCAGGCCAGAAGCAAGGCTGAGGTGGTTTTGCCGGAGCCGCCCTTTGAGTTGGCGAAGGTGATGGTGGGCATTGGCAGGGCTCGCATGGGTAAGGAGAACGGGTTTTTGGTACCCTACCCTATACCTAAGGTATCTTTCAATAGGATATCCTACAGTAGGCTACTATAGCCTAGGGTATCCAATGGTATCTGACGGTACCCTGTTAATGGATAGCTGACGCGCGCCGTGGTATCATGGTGACAGGGGTTTTCCCGAGAAGGTGGGGGATCGTGGAATGGACGGCCTGCGGGCGTGATTTCATCGAAGCCGACGTGATCCGCTGGCAGGAGCCGGTTTGGAAACCACAGCGCCGCGCGGCGGCGGGCCGGAAGTCCCGAAAACCTCCGGTTCGGATAGGACAACGGATCATCATCGGCCAGGTGGTGAAGATCGACAAGGCAGGCTGGGCGCATGTCGAGGTCGCGGACTGCCAGGTCGCGCCAAGCTCGGACTGGTGGAAACCGATCACGGGCTACGGCAAGGGTGAGCTGATCCGGCGGCAATGCGCCAAGATAGGGCAGGGGAGGGTGGACCGCCTGCTTTGGAGTGACGAAGGGGCTAGAGCCGCGATCGTTAGCCGCTCGCGCTTCATCGGAGCTTAGGCGCTGCCCTGTCCGCCTCTCCATCTTCATTGCCAAGCCTTTTTGGCCTCCCCGCTGGCGCAGCTGCGGGTGGTAGGTCGAGACCTGTCCGATAGTTATCCACAGGCGGAGCTGTCAGGAGAGGGTGTTAAATAGGTGTTAGAGTCAGTGTTAAGCGATTCCGGAAAGCCTTTAACTAACTGATTCAAGGGACTGAATCGGCTCCGGTTTTACGGATTTGGTATCTGAAACCCCGAATCGTGGTATCTGAAACCCCGAATCTCGGTGTTTAAAACCCCGAATCCGGGCGTCGGTATCTGAAACCCCGAACAGGGGGCGGGTGGGCACCTCGGGTATCTGAAACCCCGAATTATGGCATGCGGTATGTAAAACCCCGAATCACTTGACTTCGGTATCTGAAACCCCGAACGTAGGCCATGGTATCTGAAACCCCGAATCTGCCTGTCGTTCACGATGCGCTCCTGCCGGAGCGTCATCCGCAGTATGACCTGTTCATCTGCGACGTGGCGGATGCGGTGCTGAAGGACGTGATGCCGCAGATGGAGCATCCGTTCTACTCACTGTCGAAGAAGCCGGAGACTTCCGTTCGGCGCTACGAGCACAATGGCCAATGGCTCGAAATCACGCCGAGTGTGAAGGGGCTCGCCACGATCTACGACAAGGATATTCTGATCTATTGCATTTCGCAGATCATGGCGAAGCTGAAGGCGGGGGAGAAGGTTTCGCAGCGGGTGCGGATCAGCAGCCGCGACTTGCTGATCTTCGCTAACCGGGGCACGGCGGGCAAGGACTACAAGGCTCTGGTCGAAGCGCTCGACCGCCTTGAGGGTACGCGCATCCGCACGAACATTGTCACCGGCGACGAAGAGCAGGTGGACGGCTTCGGGCTGATCGATGCTTCCTCCATCCGCCGCAAGCACGGCCTCGACGGGCGCTTGCTGCATTGCGAGATCAAGCTATCGGATTGGGTCTTCAATGCGATCAAGAGCAATGACGTTCTGACGCTGCACCGGGATTATTTCCGGCTGCGCAAGCCCTTGGAGCGGCGCGTCTACGAGCTGGCGCGCAAGCATTGCGGCCAGCAACCGGGGTGGAAAGCCTCGCTTGAGCTGCTGCTGAAGAAATCCGGCTCGCAAAGCTCGGAGAAGCTGTTCCGGCAGATGATAAAGAACCTCGCGGCGAGCGATCACCTGCCGGATTACCGCGTGGAGTTCGACGCCAAGAAGGACATGGTGACCTTCACCAATCGCGGCACGATGAAAACCGCCGTGCCGGCCGCCGATGCGTGGCGCGGCTCTCTCGATCCGGACATTTACGGGGATGCCCGCAACGTCGCGCCGGGGTGGGACGTGCACTATCTGGAACAGGAATGGCGCAACTGGCTCGGGGAAAATGAAATCGTGCCGAAGAATCCGGAGCGGCACTTCGTGAAATTCTGCCAGAGCTGGTTTGAAAAGCGCGGGCGTCCCTGATTGTGCAGTCGTGTTCAGGCTTTCCTATGCTTGTAGGGCGTTGACGATTCGCAGGGTGCGCCGCGTGAAGCCGGTCAGCTCGCTCGGATCGATCTGGTCCGGCGTGGCGTCGGCCATGTTCTCTCCGTGGTGATACTGGCTCGTGTAGCCGTTGATCTGATCCAGCTCGTCATAGAGCGCCTGCGCGGGATGAACCTCGCCGCCCTCGCGTATCTTCCGCACCATGTCGCCCAGCCAATCATCGGCAAGGAAGCTACCCGGATAGGTCGTCCGACAATAGGTTTCGAGGACGACGCGCATCTTGCGGATGATGTCGAGCAAGCCGCCGGCGCCGCTGGTGAGATAAGTTTGCAGGTCGTCAATGTCGGTGGCCGTCCGGCCCCGGCAGGCGTGTTCGAGGTCCACCGGCATGATCTTCGAGCCTTGGGCGCGGTGATCGGCTATTGTCAGCGCGACACGCTCGGCGGCCGGCGCCTTGTCCCATACCTGCTTGAGGAAAGTGGTATCGTGGGAAAGCACGATAACCTGGGCGCACTTTCCGGCCACCTTCATGATCTCGTGCACGGTCTGTCGGCGTCGAAAAGCGTCCTGACTGTTAAAGGGATCGTCGAATATGACCAGCTTTGCGGCTGCTGCCGGATCGCGCTCCAAGTGCGCGAGGAAAAACGCGAGGGCGAGAGTGGTGCGGTCGCCGGCGCTGAGGGTGTTCTTGAAGCTCGGCCGATCCCCCGGCGTCTTGCTGTCGCCAAGGTCAACGGCCGTGTCGTTGATGACGAGCTGATAGCTCGATGTGGCGACGCCGCCGGGGTAGGCGTGTTTGGTCTCGGTGATGGTGAAGCCGGCGTTGAACGCGGCCAGATAGTCATTGATGCGCCGCTCGTAGGGCTTCACCACGGTCTTTGTGTGCGCGTCGAGCTGCTTCCTTACGGCCTCCTTGCGTGCCTCGATGGCGTCCTTTTCGCCGGAGAGCTTCGTATAGGCGGCGCAAAGGTCCGACACGTCCGCACGGTGCCGGGTCTGGATTGCCGTCAGGCGGGCCAGCTCGGCCTCGGCGGCCTTGAGGTCGCCCGCGTCGGCGGCCGCCTTCTTGTCGGCAATGACGACATTTGCCGCGCGGATCGCGGTATTCGCCGCCTCGATGGCGGCGGCCGCGCGGTCATAGGCGGCGCGGGCGGCGGTGAAATCTTCATCCGGCGTGATCCTATCGAGCGGCACGGCCGCCTTGCGGTCGAGAAGCCCGATCGCGGCGGCGGCAAGCGCGCGGATCGCCCCGACGGCCTCGGCCGACAAGGCGAGGGCAGGGGCCTCGATCGCGCAATACTTCTGCCAGAACTCAATGCCGCCCTTGT
Source organism: Halodurantibacterium flavum (assembly GCF_042681825.1). NCBI lineage: Bacteria > Pseudomonadati > Pseudomonadota > Alphaproteobacteria > Rhodobacterales > Paracoccaceae > Halodurantibacterium > Halodurantibacterium flavum. The sequence goes on along the minus strand of NZ_JBHUGH010000029.1, from coordinate 5,801 downwards.
TCTGCTCCGCGACGGTGCCAAGGCGGGCCAGGGCGGCATCGCCCATGTCCCGCGCGACGCCCGCTTTCATGGTGGCGATCTCTCCGGCAAGCGCCTCGTAACGCTCGCTGAATACGGCCCGGAAAGCGGCGATCAGCGGAAGGCCGCGAATGTCCTGCCCGCAGAAAGGGCAGGTATCGTCGGCATGGCCGAGGCCATCCGCGATCCAGTTGCCGCCGCTGGCCGTCATGCCATGCGCGGCCAGGTGTGCCGACAGCCTTTGCTCCGCGTCCTGCGCAATGTCGTCGATGGTGCGGGCCAGCAGGTCGGTAAAATCCGCCGGCAGGGTCGGAATGGCAAATTCCGAGAGGGCAGGGCGGGCGCGCAGCGCCCCGGCCTGCCGCAGCGCGTCCACGCTGCGCGCCTGCGCGTCGATCTGCGCGGCAATATCGGCCGTCTCTGGCAAGGTAATGAAGGCGTCCAGCTTCATGCCGGCCGGCACATGCGGCTGAACCGCCTTGCCCGCCGTGCTGATCTCGCCGGTCTTGGCGCGGCTCTCGGCAGCCAGGTCGGCATCCTGCGCCGCGAGCTTCACGCCGGCATCGCCGACGATGACGCGATAGAGGTTGCGCTTGTGCTCGATGTCCACGACCTCGCCGGAATGGACATTCTCCGCGACGAACACGCCGTCGAAGATGGCGATTTCCGGCTTGGTCGCGCTCCATGCCGCGCCGTCGAAGCGGGCTTGGCCGCCGTCCAGCAACAGCTCGATCGTCGGCGCCTCGGCTGTGCCAAGGGTCTTGCGGCCGAGGATATGGGTCGGTTCGCCGGTTTGCAGGGAGCGCAGGACGGCACAGAGCGTCGTTTTGCCGTAGCCGTTCGCCCCGGCGATGAAGGTGTGCTTGGCAAGCTGCGGATTGCCGGGCGCGGCCGAGTTGTGGAATCGGCCGACGTTTTTAATCCCGATGATCTTCTTGAGCACTTGTTTCCCCCTGTCCTTCGATACCGGCACGCCCGCCCGGCAAATGCCGGTAGAGCGTCGCCGGCGAAACCTTCAACCGGGCCGCCACCTCGTCCACGGTGATCGCCGGATCACTGAGCAGCGCCTTGGCGGCCGCCAGGTCGGCGGCGGACAGGGCAGGGGGGCGGCCGCCCTTGCGGCCGCGCTCCCGCGCGGCCTTGAGGCCGGCGCGGGTGCGTTCGCGGATCACGGATCGCTCGAACTCGGCAAGCGCGCCGAAAATGTGAAAGATGAGCTTGCCGCCGGCGGTCGTCGTGTCGATCGCCTCCGTCAGGGAGCGGAAGCCGATGCCCTTGGCTTCAAGCTGGGCGACGGTCTCGATGAGCTGGGGTAGGGAACGCGCCAGGCGGTCAAGCTTCCAGACGACAAGGCTGTCCCCGGATCGCATGTAGGACAGGGCGGCGGCCAGTTCGGGCCGGTCGCGCTGCGCGCCGGATGCCTTCTCGGTGAATACCTTTTCGCAACCCGCCGCCGTCAGGGCGTCGAGTTGCAAGGCGGGATTCTGATCCTGCGTCGAGACGCGGGCATAGCCGACAAGCATGCAAACCTCTTAAAACTCGTCTCACTATGGGGGAATTGAGAGACGAATTTCAAGAGATAGTTTTGAGAGACAAGAGGGCAGGGGTGTCGGCTGCCCGCGTGGCTTCAAGCGCGGCCTCTCGGAAACGACCGTTTTTGAGAGCGTAGCCGTATCCTCATGACGCTTGCCGGAACCCCCAAAAGTTATTACAATGGTAATAACATGAAGGAGATTCGCAATGGTCGAGCTGAAAGTGCGGAAGTTCGGGAACTCCCTCGGGGTGGTGCTGCCCAAGGAAGTGATCTCGCGCCTGAACACCCAGGATGGCGCGCCGCTGTATCTGACCGAGGCCCCGGAGGGGGGCTATCGGCTGGTGCCCTATGATCCCGATTTCGAGAAGAAGATGGCGAAAGCCGAGGACATCATGCGCCGCTACCGCGACACGCTGCATGTTCTCGCGCAATGACGGCGTTCGTCTGGATAGACGAACGGGACGCCCTGATCCTGCATGACCGCTTGCTGGTGCTGCACGGCGGCGCGTCCGGTGTGCGGGATGATGGCCTTCTCAAGTCCGCGCTCGCACGGCCGCAGCAGCATGCGGCCTATGCCGAGGCGCCGGACCCTGTGCGGCTCGCGGCCCTCTACACGGCCGGAATCGTGAAAAACCACCCCTTTATCGACGGGAACAAGCGCACGGGCTTTGTGCTCGGCGTGCTGTTTCTGGAACTGAACGGCTACCGCTTCACGGCCTCGCAAGAGGATGCCGCGAACGCGGTCCTCGCGCTGGCGGCGGGGCAGATGGATGAACACGGCTATGCCGCCTTCCTGGCCGCCAACGTCGTCCCGAGCGCGGCGTGACGCTTTCAGGAAACCCCATCCGGAACGGATAGGGAACCTTTTGCTTGTCCTCGGCCGCGGACAATGGCATCATTCCGCTGCGGGTTGCTGCAAGTCGCCGCGGAGAGATTCTATGGGAAAAAGCGGCCGTGATTCGGTCAGGGTAACGACGACGCTGACCCGTGAACAACACGCGGAGCTTGAGCGCATCGCCAAGCAGAACGGGGTAACGGTCGCGTGGTTGGTCCGGCGCGCGGCGGAACGGTTAATCGAGCAGGCCAGCGGACCCCTGTTTTCCTTGGACCTTGGAAGGGGGGACGAGCATGCGTAGTGTCGAGCTGTTCAGTGGGTGCGGGGGACTTGCCCTCGGTCTGTCCAGGGCCGGTTTTCATCATGAGTTGATGGTGGAATGGGATGACGATGCCGTCAGCACCGTCCACCACAACAAGCGGCGGCGACTGCGCCATATCCGCGACTGGCCGCTGGAAAAGCGCGACGTGCGCGAGGTTGATTGGCATGCCTACGCCGGGCTCGATCTCGTGGCGGGCGGCCCGCCGTGCCAACCCTTCTCCATCGGCGGCAAGCACCGCGGGCATGAGGACACGCGCGACATGTGGCCGGAAGCGATCCGTGCCGTGCGGGAAATCCGCCCGCGGGCGTTTCTATTCGAGAACGTGCGCGGTCTCGCGCGCCCCGCTTTCGCGGATTATCTCCGCTGGATCGTCGCGCACCTTCGCCACCCCGAGCTGACCCGGAAAAGGGGCGAGGATCACGCGCGGCATGCCGACCGGCTTGAAAAGGCCAGCCTTCCGGCCGCGTATGAAATTCTGGTGTTCCAGGTGAACGCCGCCGATTACGGCGCGCCGCAGAAGCGCCACCGCGTCATCGTCGCCGGCGTCCGTTCCGATCTTGATCCGGTATTGGCCCCGCCGCCGAAAACCCATTCCAGCGAGCGCCTTCTGTGGGATCAATGGATCAGTGGCGACTATTGGCGGCGGCATGGCCTCGCCATGCCGAAAGAGAATGCCATTCCTTCCGCGGATCGCGCGGCGGTTAGACGGTTGCGCTCCCAAAAAGTCCCGCCGCCCGAACGGCCGTGGGTCACGGTTCGCGACGCGCTTGCCGACCTCGGTGATCCGAACGGGCAAGGCAATCATGTATTTCAGGCCGGCGCGCGGGTGTATCCGGGACATACCGGAAGTCCGCTCGACCAGCCCGCGAAGGCGCTCAAGGCCGGCGATCATGGTGTCCCCGGCGGGGAGAACATGATGGTTCGCGACGACGGCAGCGTGCGCTATTTCACGACGCGGGAAGCGGCGCGCCTTCAGGGGTTGCCGGACACGTATCATTTCCCGCGGTCATGGACGGAAAGCATGCGGCAGCTCGGCAACGCCGTGCCCGCGCAGCTCTCGGAGGCGATGGGCGACTGGCTGACCGCCGCGCTGAAGGACAACGAGGGCGCGCGGAACGTGGCGGCATAATGGCGCGGAAACCGAGAGCTCCCGAACAATCCGTCATCGAGGAACTGCGCGAACGCCTGACGCGATTGCGCGAGATGCTGCCGACCTTAAGCAAGCCGGCCGCCAAAAGGGCGATGACCGAGCTGCTTTCCTTGATGGGGGAGATCGAGGGCGCGCGCGCCGATCTTGACCCGATCAAGGACCCCGGCGCGTGGTTTGATCCGGCCGATCCGGACACGGCGGGGCGGCTGGTCGCGTTGGCGCTGATCGCGCAAGAGCGCGTCCGGCTGGATCGCATTGCCCGAACCTACGGCTCCGGCGTTTACGCTATTTACTATCGCGGGGATCACCCCGCCTATACCGCAGTCTCCGGCACGGAAACCCCGATGTACGTGGGTAAGGCCGATCCCAAGAACGCCAACGCGCGCTTGCCGCGCGAGCAAGGTCCGCAGCTCTACGGGCGGTTGGCTGATCATCGCCGGATGATCCTGACGGTCGGGGAATACGCAAAGCGCGAGGGGCTGACGCATCCCTTGCGGATCGAGGATTTCGAGGCGCGCCGGCTGGTCTGCGCGACGAACGCGCAACTGGTGGCGGAGCGGCACCTGATCGGCACGTTCAAGCCGGTCTGGAACAATGAAATCGGCATTTGCTGGGGAATCAGCAAGCACGGCGACGCGGCGACCACGCGCGCCAACAAGCGGTCTCCCTGGGATGTGATGCATCCCGGCCGCGCGTGGGCGATGGCCGAGTCCCTGGCGGATTCAAATTCGCCCGAGGACATCACTCGCCGGCTGGGCGAGCATTTCGAGCAGAACCCGCCGTTCCTCGATACGGTCGGCATCGTGCAGGGCTTTCTGGCATCCTTCGTCCAGAACGCCGCCCTCTCGCCCGAGGAACCTTCCGAGGACAGCACGGAAATGCTGGCGGAAGGCGAGCCGGACGCATCGGAATGACCGCCGTCGATCCCGCGCGCAGCGCCCAGATGGCGCGGGTGCGCGGGCGCGACACCAAACCCGAAATGCGCGTCCGAAAAGTCCTGCACGCGGCGGGTCTCCGTTACCGTCTACATGTGCGGCGCCTGCCGGGCGCGCCGGACCTGGTGTTTCCGAGCCGGAGGGTCGCGCTTTTCGTGCATGGATGCTTCTGGCACCGGCATCCCGGTTGCGCGGCCGCGCGCTTGCCGAAGTCACGGCTGGAATTTTGGGAGCCAAAACTTGTCGGCAACGTCGAACGCGACAAGCGGAACCGCGCGGCGCTTGAGGCCGCGGGCTGGAAAGTGATGGTGATATGGGAGTGCGAAACGCGCGACCGTGACGCGCTCGCGCGCCTCGCGGAAAACATCCGCCGGCAGCGCCCGAAAAAGACGGAAGGTTGAGAGGCGAGGCGCTACGCCTCGCCCTCGGCCGCCAGCATCACGTCGATGTAGGCGACGGGACCGCCGGCGGCGATGACCGATGAGGCATTAAGGGCATGTCGGAACAGGCCGTCCGGCGCGATCGGCAGGGGCACCGGGCTGTGCACGTCGATCAAGGCCATGCCATTCAGCCAGCGGCGATAGGTGATTTCCAGCTCGACGCCGTTCCAGTCCATGCGGTGATATTCGGTGTTTTTCATGTCTTTAGTCCTCCCTGTTGGTGGTCTAGATGCGCCAAAGGGATTGCCGCGCGCACAAGCCTGATCCGTCACCGCCGCCACGCGGCGGGAAACAGGAAACACGGGAGCGCAAGCGAAGGAGCGGGCATCCTGTTGACGGGCAGGCGCGCGCGGCACCTGTCGGGCGCCAAGAATCGAGACACCCCACACGGGGGCTGCTCACAAGAAAAACGCCGATCCCCGAAGGGACCGGCGCTTTCGGCTTAGGCTCCAGACTCATTGATTTTCAAAGCCAGAAGATGACGGTTGCGGCGAGAGCGACGGCGGAGAGGAAGGTCGTGGCGCATCTGTCATAGCGTGTGGCGATACGGCGCCAGTCCTTCAGCCT
>NZ_JBHUGH010000028.1:0-12120 GCF_042681825.1 Halodurantibacterium flavum | reverse complement strand
TCGAGGCCAATGATCATTCCGGACATATCCAACCACTCCTTCTTCCCGGGGAACCGTTGAAACCAGATTCGACGGTTGGGGTGGGGGTGTCCACATCATCAAATCAGCCGGGCTTTGCCATCAAGGCCCTCGCAAAGGGCTCGGGCTGCCAGGCCGGAGCGCCCGTGGGCTTGTCGTCGCCATGAAGGCCGTGACGGTCGCGGTCCAGCCGAAGGACACATCCCATGTATGCCCATGACGAATTCGAACCCGATCACAGCACGTCTTCCACCGGCCATGTCATCGAAGCGCTCGAACTTTATGGCTACCGTCCCGCCGAGGACGAGGCCGATCCCCGGATCACACCCGAAGACGACGCGATCCAGGGCGCGGTTACCGACATCTTCGATGCTCTGATTTCCACCATGGCCGATACCAGCCTCGATTTCGACCTCGACGAGATCATGTGGTCCACCGTCAACACCTTCCACCGCGCCGTGGAACGGATCGAACGCAAACTCGACAATAACGAGCAGGCGCAGAAGCGCCTTCAGCGCGAACAGGACGGCAGCGAAGTCAAATCCGTCCAGCTGGAGACCCTGATCGGCATCGGCCAGAGCCTGATCGAGCGCCGCGACAGCATGGAAACCTTCCGCGACACCGCCGCCGACATCTACCTGCGCACCACCGGAACGCCTTGGTCGCCGCGCTCCGGTTCACGGGTCAACCATCGCCAGATGACCTCGGCCATGATCGACAGCCGCGACTTCATCGCCGCCAAACACCGGGCCGACAACGAGGTGCTGCTGCCCGCCGGGCCGAAGATCGCCTTCTCGGGCGGTGATACCACCGATCACCGGACGATCTGGGCCAAGCTCGATCAGGTGCATGCCAAGCACCCGGACATGGTGCTCCTCCACGGCGGATCGCCGAAGGGTGCCGAACGCATCGCAGCCACCTGGGCCAATAACCGCAAGGTCCCGCAGGTCGCCTTTAAGCCCGATTGGACCAAACACGCCAAGGCCGCGCCCTTCAAGCGCAACGACCGGATGCTCGATACAATGCCGATCGGGGTCATCATCTTTCCCGGCACCGGTATTCAGGAAAATCTCGCCGACAAGGCCCGCAAGCTGGGCATCCCGGTCTATCGCCTGGCGGAGGGCAGCGCGTGAGCGCTGTCCTTCCTTGAAATGGCCGCTTCGAGCCCTTATCAACCTGCGCGTGGTGCGAGAAGGATCACTGCGGCGCCGATCAGGCACAGGCAGGCACCGGCGATGTCCCATACGTCAGGCCGCTGTCCCTCTGCACTCCACATCCAGAGAACCGACGCGGCGATGTAGACGCCCCCGTAGGCGGCATAGGCTCGACCGGCGAAACCCGCTTCGACCTGTGCCAGAAGCCAGCCGAACAGCACAAGGCTCGCAATCCCTGGCAGCAGCCAGAAGATCGACGCGCCCCGCCACCAGGCCCAGATTGCAAAGCAGCCGGCGATCTCGGCCAGGGCGGCGAACGGATAGATCAATACGGTCGGCATCAGGAGCCGGGCCGATCATGATCGGAGAGGCACTCTTCGTGGTCGCGTAACACCTCAAGGATGCGGCAGTTCGCAACCCGATCGGCCCGGCATTCGCCGATCATCCGTTGCAGTTCGAGCCGGAGCGCCTCAAGCCGGGCGATGCGCGCCTCAACCTCATGGAGTTGCTTCTGAGCAACAGCATCGACCTGCGCACAGGACCTTTCCGGGCTGTCCGAGAGGTCCAGAAGTTCCCGTATCGCCTCCAGCGAAAAGCCAAGCTGCCGAGAGTGCCGGATAAACGCGAGCCGATCGAGTTCCGCTGCCCCGTATCGGCGCTGACCACCCTCGCTGCGCCCAGGCTCGGGCATCAAGCCGATCTGTTCGTAATAGCGGATCGTTTGCACCTTGGTGCCGGTCCGCTTTGCCAGCGTCCCAATGGACAGCATAAGCGTCTCCCTCCCTCGTTGGAGCGTCGTGTCCCTCGTGGCCAAAGATCCGGAAAACCTTCTCACCCAGCTTGAACCTACAGTTGCTGTAGGTCCTATATCAAGGGTCGGTCGAAGAATCACGACGGAGAGGCTTCATGGCAGACACGAGCACACGACAACGCGAATGGCGTGTGACAGGCATGGATTGCGGTTCTTGCGCCGCCAAGGTGCGCGGCGCAGTCGAGCGCCTGCCGGGCGTCGAGCATGTCGATGTCGCCCTGATGGCCGAGCGGTTGCGACTGACGCTCGATGAGACACAGACCCCGCCAGAGGACATCGAGAAGGCAGTGCGCGGCGTCGGCTTCGGGATCGCGCCAAAAGGCGCGCGGCCGGAGAAGCCCAAGGGCGGCTTTGTCTTGCCGGAAGGCGCCTTTCCGGATGCGGCGGAGGCCGTGGAGATCGACAGCGAGCCGGAGGAGATCACCGGGCCTGCCGATGACGCGCCAACCTCCTGGTTGAAAACGTCGAAGGGGCGCCTCGTGCTCGGCACCGGCGCATTGCTCGCGGCGGCTTGGGCGTCCCGCCTTATCCTGCCGACTGAGATCGCACATTGGGCATTCGTCCTGGCGACACTGGTCGGGATTGTGCCCGTGGCGCAGCGCGCCCTCGCCATGACGCGGGCCGGAATGCCCTTCACGATCGAGATGCTGATGACCATCGCCGCTGGTGGCGCGCTGCTCATCGGCGAGCCGGAAGAGGCGGCGCTCGTCGTTTTCCTCTTCGCCGTGGGCGAACTCCTGGAAGGCGTCTCTGCGGGCAAGGCGCGCGACAGCATTCGCGCACTCTCGAAGCTCGTGCCGAAGACGGCCCGGCTCGAAGTGGGTGGCAAGACACGGGAGGTCGCCGCCGAAAGGCTCCAGTTGGGTCAGGTCGTTCAGGTCCGCCCCGGCGATCGCGTACCCTGCGACGGCGAGGTGATCGACGGCACGTCGGGTGTCGACGAAAGCCCGGTGACCGGCGAGAGCGTCCCGAGCCTCAAGGAACCGGGCGCGGAGGTCTTCGCGGGGTCGATCAACACCGAAGCTCTGCTGCGCGTGCGGGTTACAAAGGCGGCCGAGGATAACACCATCGCCCGCATTGTCCGCCTCGTGGAAGAGGCCGAGAGCGCCCGCGCCCCGACCGAGCGCTTCATCGACCGGTTCAGCCGGGTCTACATGCCCGCTGTGGTCGGAGTCGCCGTTCTCGTCGCCGTCGTCCCGCCGCTGGCCTTCGGGCTGGCTTGGGGCGACTGGGTCTACCGGGCGCTTGCGCTGCTGCTGATCGGCTGCCCCTGTGCGCTGGTGATCTCGGTGCCAGCCTCGATCACTTCGGCCCTGTCCACGGGAGCGCGCAACGGTCTGCTGATGAAGGGTGGCGCGGTGATCGAGGCGGCGGCCCGCACGACCCATGTCGCCTTCGACAAGACCGGGACGCTCACACATGGCAGGCCCCGCGTGACAGATGTCTCTGTGTTGAGTGGAAGCGACGACAACCTGATGGCGCTTGCCGCCGGGGTAGAGAGCGGCGCGAGCCATCCGCTTGGACAGGCCATCTGCGCCGAGGCCGCGCGGCGCGGCGTGGACGCGGCGACGGCCACCGGCAGCCGCGCGCTTCCCGGCAAGGGGGCGCAAGCCTCCATCGACGGAGTGACCGTCACCGTGGGCTCCCCGCGGCTGGCGAACGAGCGCGGCGCGTTCACGGACGACCTGCGGACCCGCGTGGCGGCCCTGGAAGCCGAGGGCAAGACGGTGGTCATCGTGCTCTGCAATGACATGCCTCAGGGCCTCATCGCGCTCAGGGACGAGCCGCGGGACGACGCGGCGAACGCTATCGCACAGCTGCGCGGTCTGGGCATCTCTTCGGTCATGCTGACGGGGGACAATCCGCGCACGGCCCAAGCCATCGCCGAGGGGCTCGGGATCGAGCATCGCTCCGAACTGATGCCGGAAGACAAGGTGACGGCGATCCGCGACCTGACGACGGACGCCCGGGTGATGATGATCGGCGACGGGATCAACGACGCACCCGCGCTTGCCGCCGCGCATGTCGGCGTTGCCATGGGTTCGGGCACGGATGTCGCGCTGGAGACGGCCGACGCGGCGATCCTGCGCAACCGCGTGACCGACGTGCCGGGCAAGCTCCGCCTCGCCCGGGCCACCATGTCGAACATCCGCCAGAACATCGCAATCGCCCTCGGGCTGAAGGCGGTCTTCCTCGTAACAACCGTCCTTGGTATCACCGGCCTCTGGATAGCGATCCTTGCGGATACCGGCGCCACGGTGCTGGTCACGATGAACGCGCTCCGCCTGCTGTTCTTCCAGCCCGCTGGCACACCTGAACCTGCGGGGCACGTCGGTCTGACCGCTGAGACGCGCCCCGATCAAGCAGCCGCAACGACCTGAAAGGAAGCCTGATGACCCTCACCCGCCGCGCCATGATGACCTCGGCCGCTTGCTTCGCTGCTGCGGCGCCGACCACCGGGCTGGCCCAAAGCTCTCCCGCTATCCACGTTCTGAAAGATCCGAACTGTGGCTGCTGCACCGCCTGGATCGAGATCCTGCAAGAGGACGGATTCAAGGTCACCACCGAGAGCAGCTTCGGCACCCTCCTGATCCGGCACAAGCTCGAAAACGGCATCCCTCAGAGCATGACCTCCTGCCACACCGGCGAGATCGAGGGCTACATGATCGAAGGACACGTGCCGACGGCCGACATTCGACGGCTGCTCTCAGAGCGCCCCGATGCCACTGGTCTCGCCGTGCCCGGCATGCCTTACGGATCACCGGGCATGGGTCCTGAGGATGAGCGGGAAGCCTACGATGTGTTCCTGATCCTCAAAGATGGCGGGACGGAAATCTTCTCCAGCTACGGGGCTGCCTGACGGCACCGATTTCAGGATCGCCATGAGGCCACTGCGAAAATCTCACACCGCGCAGACGCAGCGAACGGCGGAAAGGTCCGCACAGCTGGCCTCGGGGGTTGGAAATGCTGCGGCGGGGATGGATGGCCGCTTCGGTGAAGCTGCACTGCCGCACCGGCGCACGCTTCGAGCGGCGGGACTGGGCCGGACTCGGCGTCCGTAGTTGCCCACAAACTGTCCGATCCGCTGCGCTGCCGCGTATCCGTTTTGAGCCCCATTCCGTGAGCGGCCGACCCCATGAAGCGGGACCTGATCAGGGCAGGAATGCCATCCCATCATCAGGATGCCTGTATGGAGGAGGTATGCGGATCAGCATGTGGCCCGCGTTGCGGCCCTTGGCCGTGCTGGGAATGGCCGACCGTTCGAGCGGCAAATCGCACCTGTGATCGCGGGGAGCACGTCGGTCGGGGCATCTGGAGAACGATGCGCATGGCCTGTCGCGGGTGAATAAACCTGCCGGTGAAAAGCCGGTCAGGCTGATGAGCATCCGCGGTTGCCATTGTCTCCGTTCCTTACCCGTCCCATGTCCGCTCCATACGGCCTCTAAAATGGCCTGATCTGGCCGAAGATCGGCTACGCCTCGACCGGCTTTGCGCAACAGCGCCGCCATAACTTTCTTCCCCTGGGCTGCGCCCATTCCGCGCGAGACAAGAAAGTTCTGCCTTTGCTGTCCAGCCCCCGGCAAAGCGGGGTGCGCCGCCTGTCCTCTCCGGCCTGTCGATCGCCATCGGGCCGCAATGGTGCGGACCCGGAAACGGAAAACGGAGGCTTTAAATGGCTACCATCGGCACCTTCAAGAAGACCGGCAACGAATTCACCGGCGAAATCGTCACCCTCAGCGTCCAGGTCCAGGGCGTGCGCATCGTTCCCGACACCCGCGCCACCGGCGAGAACGCCCCCAGCCACCGGGTCCTGGTCGGCCGCGCCGAGATCGGTGCTGCCTGGTCCAAGCGCTCGGGCGAGGGCCGCGACTATCTGGGCCTCAAGCTCGATGATCCGAGCTTCACCGCCCCGATCTACGCCAACCTCTTCGACGACGAAGACGGCGAGACCTACGCGCTGATCTGGTCCCGCCCCAACGGTCGCCGAGGCGAGTAGCGAGGCCGTGAGGCCCCGGTCGAAAGGCCGGGCCCTCACTCAGCAATCCGAAGGTCGTAACGGGCTATGACGTTGGCCTCATGACGACCGGTGCGCCAAGTTGTTGGGCGGGCACTGTCATGCCTGGTGTCTGGTATTCGTGCGGGCGGCAAAGTCCATAAGGCGTTTGAATTTCGGGCAGTCCATGTGGCTTTCGGCCGGGCAACCCGCCACATGATGCAGGGCGTCGCGCAACCGCGTGAGGCCGCGGATCTGTGCGTCGAGCGCATCGGCGCGAAGGTGCAATTCGGCGCGCGGCAATCGAGGTGTGCCGTCCCGGGCGAACATGCCCTTGATGTCCTCCAGAGAGAATCCGGCCATCTTGCCCAATGAGATCAGCGCAAGTTGCGTGGCCGCCTGTGCATCGAATTGCCGCCGCAGCCCATGCCGTCCGACCGACTGGATCAGGCCGATTTCCTCGTAATAGCGCAGTGTCGAGGGGGAGACACCGCTCTGTTTCGACAGGACCCCGATATCGAGAAGTTTCACGGTTGACCTCAAGTGGACTTGAAGTGGCAGGGGATCCGCCGTGAATCGTCAACGCAAGGGGTCCAGCCATGACCGAAACCTCCGAGATGCGCACGCCGCTACCCATCCTGACGGCACTGGCCGCCGCCTCCCTGACCGCTTCGCTTGGGATCAGCGTTGCCTCGGTGCTGCTGCCGACCCTGACCCGCAGCTTCGAAGTCACAATCTCGCAAGCCCAATGGGTCGTGCTGGCCTATCTCATGGCGGTGACGGTCACCATCGTCTCGGCCGGGCGGCTTGGCGATCTGTTCGGCCATCGCCGGGTCATGATCGCCGGCCTGATCGTCTTCATGTCCGCATCGGTCCTCTGCGCGACCGCGCCGAGCCTCGGCCTGCTGATCCTCGGGCGTGTTCTTCAGGGGGTGGGCGGGGCGATCCTGATCGCGCTCACGATGTCGATCGCGCGCGATCTCGTGCCTTCCGGGCAACTCGGCAAGGCCATGGGATTGCTGGGTACGACCTCGGCTATCGGAACCGCGCTCGGGCCCGCGCTCGGCGGTCTTGTGCTCGCCTGGAGCGACTGGCGGTTGGCCTTTTGGCTGCTCGGAGCGGTCGCGGGGCTGACACTGATTCTCGTTGTCTTCGTCATCCGTCGTGACCGCCTGAAGAACCGGGCGTCGTTCCGGTCGCTGGACCTGCCGGGGACCGCCCTGCTGATTGCCGCACTCGGGGCCTATTCCCTCGCCACGAGCGGCGGCGCCACAGGTGTTCCTGTCTCGAAGACCGTGCTCGTGGTGGTGGCATTGGCCGCGACGGCGTGCTTCGTGATGGTGGAGACCCGCGCGAGCGTGCCGCTTGTGCCGATGGCTGTCCTCATCGACAAAAGGACGGGGGCAGGGGTCGCCATGAACATCCTGGTGGGCACCGTCATGATGGCGACCCTGGTCGTCGGCCCGTTCTTCCTGACCTTCTCGCTTGGCCTGGGCGAGGCCGTTGTCGGGTTGGTCCTGGCCGTCGGGCCGGTTGTCGCGGCGCTCTCCGGGGTGCCCTCGGGATGGCTGACCGACCGTTTCGGCGCGCGGCGCGTGATGCTTGCGGGGCTGATGCAGACCATGCTCGGGCTGCTCTGCCTTGCCTTTCTGCCGCGCCTGTTCGGCGTCGGCGGATATATCGCGGCGCTGATCGTGCTGACCCCGGCTTTCCAGTTGTTCCTGGCGGCCAACAACACCGCGGTCATGTCCGGCGCGTCGCCCGAGCAGCGCGGACGCCTTTCCGGCCTGCTCGGCCTGTCACGCAATCTTGGGCTGATGACGGGTGCCTCCGCGATGTCGACCCTGTTCGTCACCGTCATGGGCACGGGCGACGCGGCTGAGGCGACGGTCGCGGATGTCTCCCGTGCCTTCTCGATGACCTTCTTCGCCGCCGCTGCGCTGACCCTGATCGGCCTGTTCGTAGCGCTCTGGACCCATTCCGGGCGCGAGCGAGCACCGGCGGACCCGGTGTGAAGATGGATCACTACGCGCCTGCGTTGCGACCTTGGTGTATGCTGTTGGGGGTGCCCATGTGGTCTGGGCGGGTTCTCATCGCGGACCCGCCCTGTCGTCACAGCCGACCGTCGGAAACCAGTGCGCGGGTCCGCTCCAGCGTCGAGAAAAGGGCGGCTTTACAACTGAGCAGCGGGCGGCCGCACGCGGCAGTTTGCAGATCCCCTTGGGGACGTTTCAGGCTTGTCGCATAAGGAGGAGCTGCATTCACAGCGGGAGTTGCGTCGTGTATTTCAGCTCATCCAGTAGCACGGAGCTCTGGATTTCCTGAACCCCGGGGAGCAAGACGATCTGGTCGCGCAGAAGGGCGTGGAAATGATCCATGTCGCGCACCACCACCCGTACGTTGAAATCGTAATCGCCGAGCATGAGTTGAACGACCTGAACCTCTGGAATGCGCAAAACGGCCTGCTGGAACTTCTCAAACGACTTGCGACCGTGCGACGTCAGTTTGATCCGCACCAGGACGATCGCGTTGAAGCCTAGCTTTTTCCGGTCGAGGATCACCGTCTTGCCAAGAATGATCCCTTGTTCGGTGAGCCGGGAAACGCGCCGCGAACACGGCGACTGAGAGAGCCCGATCCGGTCCGCGATGTCCGTGACCGAAAGCGCTCCATCCGCCTGCATGACGCGCAAGATGCGCCGGTCCACCTCGTCAATCTCGTGCATGGTTCATTCCTCCTTTTTGCGTCGGGCAGCTGCATCATGCTGGCTTTCGTGAGATTTGTAGCAATAAAGCAAAAATAATTCCCGAAATCTTGCATAGAATATCCTTCGGATCGTTTGGTCCACGCAGACAGCCGGCTGAAAGCCTGCGATGGGACGGCGTTTTCGCAGGGGCAGGCACTGCCGGGGAGGATGACAATGAGTAATACGACGTCCGGTGCGCAGGAGTCCTACACGCAAGGCATCCTACTGATGTGTGTGGGGGTGGCCTGTCTGAGCGCTAATGACGCGATTGCGAAGACATTGACCTCCGGCTATTCGCCGCTGCAGATCCTGTTCCTGCGCAACGTGATCGCCCTGCCGATCACCATAGTCATCGCGCTGTTCATGGGCGGCCCGTCGGCACTGCGCTCGCACCGGCCCGTTGCGCACCTGCTGCGTGGTGCGCTTTGGGTCGGTGCCACGATGATGTTTTTCACCAGTTTTATCTATCTTGCGTTGGCCGAAGCCACCGCGTTGATTTTCGTCGCCCCCTTCTTCATCACCCTGATCTCGGCCGTTTTCCTGGCGGAGGAGGTCGGTTGGCGACGCTGGCTGGCCGTACTGGCGGGGTTTCTCGGGGTTCTCGTGATCATCCGCCCGGGGGGAGCCGCGTTTCAACTGATCCATCTGCTCCCCGTCGCGACGGCGCTCGTCTATGCCCTTTTGATGCTGAGCGCCCGTTGGGTCGACCCCCGCGAAAGCGTGTGGACCCTGCTCGTGTATCTGACCGGGGCGGGGGCGTTGCTGAGTGCGCTGATCGTGCCGTTCGTCTGGGTTCCCGTCAGATTGGGTGACCTGTGGCTGTTCGCCGGCATTGCCTTGTTCGGCACCGCCGGGATGACGATGATGACACAGGCCTTCCGCCTCGCCCCTGCGGTCGTGGTGGCGCCGCTGGATTACACCGCGCTCCTATGGGCCACGCTCTTCGGCTGGCTCATCTGGCGCGAGAGCCCGGACGCGATGACATTTCTCGGCGCGGCGATCATTATTGCGAGCGGTGTCTTCACCATCCTGCGTGAACAGAGGCAAGCCGGTTCATAGAATGCTGAGATGAAGGAAAATGGAGTGCGGACATGGTCTCATCTACCGAAACCGCAAAAGCGATAGAGATCCAGCCCGCAATCTGGGCTGATTTCGAAGCCCTCATGGGTGAGAAAGGGGGCTGCGGCGGCTGCTGGTGCATGTTGTGGCGGCGTACAGCCAAGGAGATAAAGGCCGGAAAAGGCGAAGGAAACCGACAAGCGATGAAGGCACTGTTCGATCAGGGCGAGGCCCCCGGGCTTGTCGCCAAGGCGGGCACGGACGTCATTGGCTGGATCCAGATTGATCGCAGGGCCGCGTTTCCGCGTCTCGCCTCGTCGCGGGTACTCAAGCCGGTGGATGAATTGGATGTCTGGTCGGTTTCCTGTTTTTTTATCGACAAACGGTTCAGGCGCACGGGCCTCTCGCTCAAACTTCTGAACGCGGCCGTGGACTGGGCGCACAGCTGCGGCGCTACCATCGTCGAGGGTTACCCAATCGACACGCCGCGCAACAAATACCCGTCGGTCTATGCGTGGACAGGGTTCGCGGGCAAGTTCCGGCGGGCAGGGTTTACCGAGGTCGCGCGGCGTTCCGACACGCGGGGCCGATCATGAGAAATGCTCTTGGCGATGACAGGGAGGATTGGAAGGCTGACGGGCAGATGTGAATGCGGCGCGGTGGCCTTCGAGGTGAAACACGTTCGGGAGACCGTCACCGTCACCGTCTGCCATTGCAGTCAGTGCCGCCGCACCAGTGGGCATCTTTGGGCCTCGATACATGCTGCGTTCGACGACTTGACCTTCACGCAAGATTCAGGGCTACGGTGGTATGTCTCGTCTGAGACGGCAAAACGCGGGTTCTGCGCCAAATGTGGTTCCAGCCTATTCTACCGCATGAACGGTGAACGCGGGATCGGGATCGCGGCGGGGTGCCTGGATGTCACCACCGGATTGCGTATCGGTAAACACATCTTTGTCGCCATCAAGGCTGACTACTACCCTACACCTTCCGATGCGGAAGCCTTCGAGGAGGGTTGACATTTGCCAGTTGCGGCACGCGAGCGTGCCGTGTCGCGACAGATCAAGGCGAGAACGCTATGAAGCCTGCACGCGTGCCGTCAATCGGTTTCCGTTTGAGATCTTTGCAACACCAAACCTGACAGTGCGATCAGGGTGCCGCCGATGAGTGTTGCAGGGCCGGGAAGATTGCCGAACACCGCAGCACCGAATGCGACCGCACCGACGAGCTCCATATAGACCAGCGGAGACAAGATGCTGGCCTCCGCATAGCGGAAGGCCTGAATGGTCAGGAAGTGGGCGAGGGCAGAGATAGCCCCATGGACAGGATCAACCAAAGCAGGTCAACGGAGGGTACTTCGAATGTGAGGGCCGCTTGCGGGCTGAGCAGAAGCGTTCCGACAAGGCATTGAAAGCACAGCGTCTGAAGGGAGTCGCTGCGGGACGCGGAGAGCTTGGTGACGACGAGGTAGACGCCATGAAAGCAACCGGCCAAGAGAGCGATGCCTGTGCCCAGACTGCCACCGCCGAACGGTTGCAGCACGATCAAGGCGCCGAAGACCGCAAGGACGAGGCTCGTGCCTTTCGCGATGGTCAGCCGTTCATTGAGGAACAGAACCGACAGCAGCATTGCGACGATGGGCCCGGAAAAGTATGCCGCAATAGCAGAAGCGAGGGTCGCCCATTGCAATGAGACGAAGAAAAGGGTCATCGCGATGACCAGGCAAAGCGTTCGGAAGAACTGCATGGCAAGGCCCTGTCGTGGAAAGACTCTTCGGCCCCGCGCCGCGAGAGCGATCGGCAAGACGACAAGTGTTGCCGCCGCATATCTTGCCCAGGCGACCAGCAGGGGCGACAGCGTTTCTCCCAGCAGCTTCGCGATGCCGTCCACAATCGGTACGATCAATGACGCCGATGCCATGAGCGCGAGGCCGATCGTTGAGCTGTTTACCTTGCGGGGAATTGTGTTGTGCATGTCGAAAGCCCGTTGTCAAAATGCTGGCTCCATCGCCGATTTGAGTTTCGGGATGTTGGGCTTGCGTAATAGCGCATCAAGGCGCTTGTGATTGGCGACCACTTTAGAGTTGTTCTAAAAGAGTGCAACCTGCCACTTTCGCGTGCCTCCACCATCGAAGCGCGAACGAATCAGTTTTTCCGTGTTCCGGTCTTCCCGTTGATATCCCGCCTCAATTATCTTGGTTCAGCTTAGGAATGCGACTATAATAGATGGGGTATTCGAGCGCTCCTGCACAGCAACTTCGAGCCTGGTTGAAACATTTAGGAGTTTCACCGGCACCATGCGGAGCTAATCATCTAGTCGCCATAAAACCCCAATGTCAGA
>NZ_JBHUGH010000027.1:0-7212 GCF_042681825.1 Halodurantibacterium flavum | reverse complement strand
CGCGGTCATCCGCCCCGAGCGCGGTCGCCGGCATCGAGGGCGACGGCAACACAGAGCCATTTCCACAAAAGGAACATCCCTGTGACCAGAATGCTGGAAACCCTCACGCGGGAAGATGCCGGCAGGATGCTGGCCGCCGCTGAAGTCGAGGCGACCAGCATCGGCATTCCCTATTGCATCGCCGTTGTCGATGCGGCGGCACATCTGATCGCCTTCGTGCGCCAAGACGATGCCCAGCCCGGCTGTATCGAACTGGCCGTGAACAAGGCCTTCAGCGCCTGCATGTTCCGACAGCCGACCGAGATTCTTGGCTCCCTCAGCCAGCCAGGCGCAGAGCTTTACGGCCTTCAGCAGGGCCAGGGGGGCCGTGTCGTCATCTTCGGTGGCGGTATTCCTGTCTTTCGTTCAGGGCGCGTCATCGGAGCCATCGGCGCCAGTGCTGGCAGTGTTGATCAGGACATTGCCGTATCCGGCGCCGGTCTGGCCGCCCTCTGAATCCTTAATTATGAAAGGTCTCGGACCATGAACCTGCACATGCCAAAGCTGCCGGTCGACCCGGCTGAAACAAGGCGCACGATGCAAGAACCGCGCGCGCCGGAGCCGGTTTCCGCAGGCCTGCCCCTGTCTCTTGGCATCGCTTGCGTGCTGGCAGTCGGCATGGACCTGCGACCCGGCATAGCCTCCATCGGCCCATTGCTGCCGAAGCTCAACGAAGCCTTCGGCATCTCGTATGCTCAGGCCGCTTTTCTCACATCAATCCCGCCGTTTCTGATGGGTCTTCTTGCGCTTCCGGCCCCCCTTCTGGCACATCGGTTCGGGCGCAATCGCATGATCATCGCGGCCATGATCCTGATCACCCTTGCGACCGCCGCGCGGGCCTTGAGCGGGACGAGCCTCGTGCTGTTTCTCACGACAGCCGGAGTCGGTATGGGCATCGCTGTGGCCGGGGCGCTGATTGGTGGATTTGTGAAAAGCAACTATCCCCGGCAGGCGGCTCTGTTCATGGGCCTCTACGCAATGTCCCTGGGCCTGGGGGCCACAATTTCCGCTGCGCTGACGGGCCCCCTGTCGGACTTCGCACAGGATTGGCGCGTCGGTGCAGGCGTCTGGGTCTTGCCTGGCGTGACGGCAATTGCCGCCTGGTGCGTGATCGCGCGCCGCGAGAGCGCCCTCGCTGCGGTCGTCCCGGTTGCGGCGCCGCGCGCGGCACTCCCCGTGCGATCGGGTGCCGCTTGGCGGATCGCGTTCTATTTCGCGGCTAACAATATCCTTTTCTTCGGCTTCCTTACATGGCTCGTGCCCCTTTACCTCGATCGTGGGCAGGACACCGCGACGGCGGGGCTGATCCTGACAAGCTTCACGATTGCCTTCATGTGCGCGAATCCACTGCCGGGCCTGATTGGTGGTGGGAAGGACCGGCGCGTGCAGATCGGCATGGCCGCCGCGATCGCACTGGCAGGCATTTTGGGGGTCGCCCTGTTGCCGGGGACGTTGACCTTCCTGTTCGTGCCCGCGGTTGCCGTGGGCGTCGGGAGCTCCTTTACCCTTGGCATGACCTTGCCGCTCGATCACACGTCCAGTCCTCAGGAGGCAAACGCATGGAACGCTCTTGTCCTCGCTTTTGGGTACGGGCTGGGGGCGCTGGGTCCGCTGTTGGTCGGTCTGCTTTATACATGGTCAGGTGGCTTTGGCTTGCCGCTGTTGTTCCTCGGCGGCACGGCTGTCCTAATGCTTGGCATGACGCCTCTTCTGCGTGGAGATCGACCGGCTGCCTAGAGGTGAACTGGCAAGGGGACCGGGAAACGACCGGCAAGGTCAAGCCTAATCGAAGCTCGGCGCGGGGCGGATAAAAACGCCTCCAAGCGGCATAGTCGACTGGTCTACGCAACTACAGGGAACGGTGCGACTACACCCTTTAGTGTCTTTCCGCCTCTTTTACAGGATCCACCTACGCGACGTCGAAAGAAAGCAAGACCAGCACCGGCGCCGCAGCCTGAGCGCCGTCGAGCCAAGGCGGTTTCGGTAAGCTTGGGCCAGAGCGACCGGACGTTGGCCCGCAACACAGGACCTTAACGGGGACATCCCCGACAGCTGAAGTAGATAACTTAACCGAAGGAAAATCAGACATGAAAGTTCTAATCGTTCTGACATCGCACGACCAGCTTGGCGATACGGGCCGCAAGACCGGCTTCTGGCTGGAGGAGTTGGCTGCACCCTACTACGCGTTCAAGGACGCGGGGGCGGAGATCACCCTTGCCTCACCGAAGGGCGGGCAGCCGCCCCTCGATCCCAAGAGCAACGAGCCCAACTTCCAGACGGACCAAACGCGTCGGTTCGAGGCCGACAGCGAGGCCAACGAGCTTCTTGCAAACACGGCCAAGCTCGCGGATGTGTCCGAGGGGAACTTTGACACGGTGTTCTACCCCGGCGGTCACGGTCCGCTGTGGGATCTTTCGGAGAGCGCGGACTCGCGAGCGCTGATTGAAAGCTTTCTGGCGACGAACAAGCCGGTCGCCCTAGTCTGCCACGCGCCCGGCGTCCTGCGCCATGTCACGACACCTGATGGTCGGCCGCTTGTGAAAGGCAGGAAGGTCACGGGGTTCACCAACAGCGAAGAGGCCGCGGTCGGGTTGACCGAGGTGGTGCCGTACCTGGTCGAGGACGAGCTGAAGGCCAAGGGCGGGGTCTACTCGAAGGGGCCCGACTGGAGCTCGTACGTGGTGCAGGACGGCCTGTTGATCACGGGCCAGAACCCGGGCTCCTCTGCCGAAGCCGCGCAGCGCCTGATCAAGGAACTTGAGACGGCCGCATGACCACCTTCGCCGTGTTCATCCAAGGCAGTGTCACCGACCCCGCGGCGCTTAATCGCTACAGAGCGAACACGCCCGCGGCAAGGGACGCGCATCGCTCGCCTCTTACGGCCCTCACGTGGTGCTCGCGGGCGATCCAGTCGACGGCATCACGATCCTGAGCTTCCCCACGATGGAGACGGCGAAAGCCTGATACGCGCGTTCCGAACACTTCGCGGCGCGTCCGCATCGCGTACAGGGCAGCACGGACCAGGTCTACCCCGTCGAGGGAACAGACGGCTGACCCCCGATCTGTGGGATCACGCAGGCAACCAAGTGCGCCGTCATCGCACCAATGGCTACGGCGCGCAAAACAAAGGCCGCATCTCGCGACCTTTCCAAATCAGATGGAGAAGAAAATGAGTGAAGGAATCGAAGGAAAAATCGTCCTGATTACCGGCGGCAGCACGGGCCTCGGCGCGGAAACCGCGAAGCTGCTTGCAGCACGCGGCGCCCATGTCGCGGTGGCGGCGCGCCGCAAGGACCGGCTCAACGAGGTGGTCGCACAGATCGAGCAAGCAGGAGGTATGGCCCGCGCCTATACGCTGGACGTGACCGACAAGGCGCAGGTCGAAGCAGTCGTCGACGCGGTGGTCACCGATTTCGGCAGGCTGGACGTGCTGGTCAACAACGCGGGCCTCATGCCGATCCGCCCCATGTCGGAAGTGAATACCGGCGAGTGGGACCAGATGATCGACGTAAACCTCAAGGGCGTGCTCTACGGCATCGCCTCTGTTCTGCCGCGCTTCCTCGCGCAGGAAAGCGGACATATCATCAACCTCAGTTCAGTTGCGGGCATCAAGGTTTTCGCGCCGGGTGGCACCGTCTATTCGGGTACCAAGTTTGCGGTCAGCGCTATCTCCGAAGGGTTGCGGCAGGAAGTCGGCGCCAAGGTCCGCGTGACCTCAATCGAGCCCGGGGCCGTCGATAGCGAGCTAAAGCATGGCACTTCGGGCACCGCGACAGAGACGGTACTCGACTTTTACAAAGAGGCGATCCCCGCCTCATCGGTTGCCCGTGCCATCGCCTTTGCGATCGAGCAACCCGCCGATGTCGACATCAACGCAATCGTTCTGCGGCCGACCAGCCAGCAGTTCTAAGCAACACGCCCCACCAAGCAAAAGGGCGGCTGGATACACCCGCCCTTGTCGTGCTTCCCTCTCCCGCTGTGGCGCCTCCATCGCTTTTCCTTCCGTCTTCGGAGCAATCCCGGGGGCTTTCGGGCATCGCTGCAAGGCACCCTGTTCCTAGTCTATCACGACGTCACACATCGGCGGCACCTGTCGCCTCAAATAGCGGAGTTCTAATGAGTGACCTGCCCCCATTGGTCCCTTGGTCATAACGAGAGTCTGCCGGTTTGAGTTTGGTAGTCGGCGGATGGTTTCAGGACAAGCGCGCCGGGCGCGGCGCCCTCGGATAGCGCAAGCGTCCGGCCCGCTTCGCGCGGCGTGAGGTGCCGAGCGATGAGTGCGGCCTGACGGCGTTTGAACTTGCCCGGGAAAAGTGGAGAGCACCAACTGAGGAACCGGGAGGTGTTCTATGGAAAACGGAAACAGACCGACGCCGGAGTTTCGGCGTGAAGCGGTGTGACTGGCACTGGCCAGCGGCAGGACTCGGCGGGAGATCGCGGAGGATCTGGGCATCGGGTTATCGACGCTGACGCGGTGGCTGAGCCAAGAGGGTGATGTCATCGAGCCAAGTGAGGCACCGGTCGATTTACATGCCGAGCTGAAGCGGCTGCGACGGGAGAACGCGGTGCTGAAGCAGGAGCGCGACATCCTGAAAAAAGCCGCGGCCTTCTTCGCGAAGGAGGGAAGTCGATGACCTTCGGCTTCATCGAGGCAGAGAAGGCCAGCTTCCCGATCAACCGGATGTGCCGTGTTCTTGGAGTCAGCCAGAGCGGCTTCCGCAGCCACGCCAGTTTCTCGATTGCGAACAGCAGCCGGCACATATCAAAGGGCTCCGTGCATCGGCGGCCTGGGTCATAACTCAGGCGTTTCTGCCTCGGTCGAAATCCACCGTTTTTGGCGCGCGTAGAGCCGCCGTGACGCCTACGGCCAAGCGGCGTTTTGCAGAACGATGCGATAGCCGTCCGGATCTTCGAAGTGCGACCGTTGACGTCCGAATAGGGGTTGAAGGAAGCCACGGGCTCGAACCCCGCAGCTTGCATCCTCGCCACGCCTTCGCGCCAGGTCTCAGTGTCCGGCAGGTAAAAGACGGTCAGATTGCCCTTGGTCGGTGCGCGACCAGCCTCGTGCCCCTCTAACCGAGTGAATTCGAAATGATACCCGGCCCCTGGCAGCCCCAGCATCAGATCAAAGCAGACAGGATCATCCAGCAAGAACTCAGATGATCCGAACCTGCGTGCCGTTCGGGTCCTGCTCCTTGACCATCCCAGCGATCTGCGCCTCAGTGAAGCGGCTTGTTACCGAGAGGAATTCGCAATCCCGTCGATAAACACACCAACCAAGTGAGTGATGTGCGGATCAGGGGCGGGGTGTTCTTCCGTCGCAAGCGACACTGCTGTTGCTACGCAAACGATGTCGTCAAAGCTGATATCATGCCGAACCACCCCCGCCTTTTGCGCACGACGCAACAGACGATTACCCTCTTCACTGGTTGCGAGGCAGCCCGGCGTCCCGACCTGCAACACCGTTCCGAGCGAGGCTGCAAGGCCGCGGTAGACATTGCTGTATTGCACCAGCTCTTCCAGATATAGACGCAGCGCGCTCAGCGGGTCGAGATCAGCATCACGGGATCGGCTGGTCTCCGCAAAAGTCACGAAGCGGGCGCTATAAGTCGCCGCGAGAAGTTCTTCGCGGGTCGAAAACCGTCGATAAAGCGTCGCGACCCCCACCCCAGCCCGCCTCGCCACCTCGTCAAGATTGACGTTGGCCCCTCGCTCCAGAAACACTTCCTCCGCCGCCGCGATGATGCGTTCCCGGTTCCTCAGAGCGTCGGCTCTCAATGAGGTGTTGTCATTCAACGCTTTCTCCTTCCCGAACTTGCTAAGTGGAGGATAACTCCATATGCTAAGTGGAGCAACACTTCACTTAAAGGGGCAAATGATGGCGAATCGGTTTGATGACAAGGTCGTTGTGATCACAGGCGGCACAGATGGCATAGGGCTGGCGACAGCAAAGGCCTTCGCGAGCGCAGGTGCGCTGGTCTACATTACCGGCCGCAGCGAAATGCGCCTCGACGCCGCAGTCGCAGAAATCGGCAATGGCGCGGTCGGCATCCAAGGGGATGTCAGTAATCATGCCCATCTCGACCGCCTGTATTCCAGGATCAGGCGCGATCACGGTCGTGTGGACGTGGTCTATGCCAATGCTGGTGTGTCCGAGTCTGCCCCGGTGGACGAGATCGAGGACGACCATTTCGACCGGTTGTTCGACATCAACGTCAAGGGCACCGTCTACACCGTGCAGAAGGCCCTGCCATTGATGTCGGCCGGCGGCTCTATCGTCCTGGCGGGGTCGGGAGCTGGAAGCAAGGGCTTCGCCAACCTGTCGGTCTACAGCGCCACGAAGGCCGCTATCCGGTCGTTCGCCCGTACATGGACAACTGACCTGAAAGACAGAGGCATTCGAGTGAATGTGGTTTCGCCGGGCATGGTCTTGACCCCGGCCATGAGGACCTACTTGCAGAACAACAGTGGCGCCGAGGAGTGGATGAAGGGGGCCATTCCGTTCGGGAGGCTGGCCGAGGCCGACGAGGTGACAAAGGCAGTTATGTTCCTTGCATCGGACGAGAGCAGCTTCGTTGGTGGCGCAGAGCTGATGGTCGATGGTGGCTTTGTAGCTGTCTGACCACGTTCGCTGGAGGCCCGTCTGCAGCGCCGATGGCGGGAAGATAGGAGAGGTCGAGAACGTGCTGGGAGCTGACGCCAGCACCGCAAGTGCAGTCTCAGTGACTTCGGCGACAGCGTTGCCGAGGATGAGCGCATCGTCGAACCGTCGAGCCTGACGCTTGAAGGGGACCGGCTGGTCCTTGGTCTCGACGATGCGGCAGTCGGTGAGTTGCCTTTCCACCAAGTCTAAGCCTGAAGACAGGATCAGCGGCCTGCAACTGTCGCAGGCCGCACCCACTTTTGTGCAGCTTGCACGAACGGCCGCTTCAGGGAAGCTGCACTGCAGCGCCTGACAACGAACCCGTCGCAAATGTGCCGGCAATTCTTGCTGCGCCTGCAGTCGCCGCGGGAGACCTTGTATGTCCGTTCGACCGCATGTTCGATGCGTATTCCACGGAAGATGGGCATCGATTCCACGGCATCGTGGGCAGCCATTCCACGCCTCGGGCAGTCTGGCCGACTGGTGCATGGAGTCAGGCTCGACCCGTCGGGTCAAGCGGTTTCATCGCG
>NZ_JBHUGH010000026.1:0-6999 GCF_042681825.1 Halodurantibacterium flavum | reverse complement strand
TGACTTTCACGAAGTCAGGTATCGGGTTTGACGAGCCCTTGAAGGCGGATTGAAGTCCGCCTTCATAAAATCGCTCTGCTGCAACTTTTGCTGTCACACGCTGCAAAAATTCGTGTCACGCTACATCGGGTCGACGATGAATCGATCCGGCTCTGATGTCCAGATTTTGCAGATAAATTCGTAGGGCGTGAGGCCGTAGAGGGTCTTCAGCCTGCGGGCGAAGTTGTAGACGGCCATGAAGTCCGCGAGGTGCGTGCGCAGCAGGTCGTGGCTTTCGTAGTGGAAGCGCTTGACCGTGGCGTCCTTGATGGCGCGGTTCATCCGCTCGACCTGGCCGTTGGTCCACGGATGGTTGGGCTTGGTCAGCCGGTGCTCGATGCCGTTCGCCTCGCAGATCATGTCGAAGCGCATTGGTCGCGAGCAGAGGGTGTTCCGGTTCCGGGGCTGCTCGGCGAACTGGATTCCGTTGTCGGTCAGCGCCGTGTGGACCTGGTAGGGCACGGCCTCGAGCATGTGCTGCAGGAGCGCTCAGGCGGCCTTTCTGTCAGCCGTTGCAACGAGCTGAGCGACGGCGAACTTGGACGTCCGGTCGATGCCGACGGACAGGTAGAGCTTGCACACCGATGGGATAGCGCTTGAACTTCTGGCGCTTGGGCCTGTCACCTTCGACATCCGGCAGGCGCGGGATGCCATGACGCCGAAAACACCGATGCAGCGCTGACCGTGTCAGGTGCGGGATCGAAGATTGCAGGGCATAGAGACAGTCGTCCAGCGGCAGGAGCGTGTGGCGCCGGAAGGCAACGACCATCGCCTCCTCGGCCTCCGTTAGCACGGTGGACCGCGGTTCGGTCGGGCCGGTCTTCATGTCCTCGACCGTCGCCCGCTTCCGCCACTTCGCCACCGTCTTGGGATTGATGCCGAGTTCCCGGCTCAGCTGCGCGAGCGAAGCCCGCGATCGCTATATTGCAGCCCTGACGGCGTGCGTGGTCGTGGGGCTCCCGTGACGAACTTGTCCCATGTTGCTTCCTCCCATTCCTGCGAAACGATCGCGCCATCAAACCGTGGGATCAAACACCTAAGCAGCTTCCAGACGAGTCGGTATAAAGTGACCTTCGAGCAGTATGACTCATTCTGCAAGGCAACCGGCCATCGTAAACCGAATGACGTCGGATGAGGGCGCGAACAGCCCAACCGTCGGATCGCAACGCCGCCGCGACTGCTCCGCCCTGTTTGCCGGTTGCGCCGAATACGAGCACGGTTCCCTTGTTTCGCGTCTGATCGTCCTTGTACGTGTCGCTGCGCATCCGGAAGCTCCTTGGTGGCGGAAACGTCAAGGTATACAGAATATACCTGAACTAAATTACGCACCTGAAAGCGACCAGGTACGCCGGAGTATCCCACATGTCCGTCCAATCGCCGGATGACTTGGGACACATCCGATCCGTCCTTGACGAATTGACTGGAAAGTGGAGCCTGCTGGTTCTGAATGCTCTGTGCGACGGGCCTGCGCGCTATGCGCTCAAGCGCATGAACAAGGTGTAAGCCAGAAAGCCCTCACCCAGTGCTTGAGCAGCTCGAGGCCAGTGGTCTGATCACCCGCAACGTCCTAAATACATCGCCGGTTGCGGTGGTCCATGCGGTATCCGATCTCGGTGCATCCTTGGGGCCGCACCTGAAGGGCGTGCTGCAGTGGTCACTCGATCATCGCGATCAGGTTGCAGAAGCGCAGGAAGCCTTCGCCAGGCAGGATGCCGGGCGCTAGCGCGCTTCCGCCGGTGGCAACGATCCCGGTGCGGCGACCCGGGCACGCGCCCGGGCGACCGTCCCGGATCCGGCGGGTCAAGGGACAAGCACGACCCGGCCCAGAATGGAGTTCTCCTCGGCATAGGCATGTGCCGCCGCGGCCTCGCGAAGCGAAAACCGTCGATCGACGGGAACCTCCAGCTCACCGGAGGCGGCCATACGCAACATGTCGTCCACCGTCCGGTGAACTTCGGGTTTTTCGAGCTGGCTGCCCATGAACACACCCAGAAGCGTCTGGTTGGCCTGCAAGGCGGGCCAGAGGTCCAGGTCCAGCGACGCGCGCCCTGCATTGCCGACGAAGACCAGACGGCCCTCGGGCATAAGTGCGGCAAGCGATCCCGCAAGCGTGGAGCCGACGGGATCGACGACCAAGTCCACGCCACGGCCGTCGGTCAGCCGCATGACGGCCGCGGTCACATCCTCCGAGCGGTGGTCGATCGCGGCGTCCAGCCCATAAGCCCGCAGTCGGGCGGCGCGATCCGCACCCGAGACGGTCGCCAACACCTTCGACCCGGCGCGATGGGCCAGTTGAATCGCCGCGACCCCGACACTGCCCGCTCCGCCCTGCACGAGGACGGTCTCGCCCTTGACCAGCTTTCCGCGCGCGAACAGGCTGTGATGGGCGGTCCCGAACGAGATGGGCAGGGCGGCCGCAGCCGCCATCTCCAACCCGTCCGGCACGATCCATGTCCGCGTGGCCTTCACGGCGCGCAATTCGGCATGGGACCCGCTCATGTCGAACGACGTCACCTTCTGGCCGACGAAGCGGTCGCGGACCTTCGCGCCGACCTCGACGATCTCGCCTGAGGCGGCATAGCCTGGAACGTGGCCTTCTGCCTGAGGCGCCGCCGTCGCCCGATTGATGAGATCGCCACCCTCGATCGAGATCGCCTCCACCCGGAGGAGCACTCCGTCCTCGGGACAGGCCGGAGCCTCGACGTCCGTGTAGCTCAGAACCTCCGGTCCGCCCGGAACATCGTAGTATGCAGCCTTCATGGTCTTTCCTTTCATCGGCTTTCTTCCTCCGAGCGGTCAGATGGCGATGCCAAAACGCCGTTCTTGACCGCATGGTTCTGGCGGGGGCTGTCCGACACCCGACGTTCCAAGCCCGACACGGCAAGCGGCAGCTCCGAGCTCGTCGTATCCTAAATGCAGCGCGCGATCATTGATGAGATCGTTCCGGCAGCATCGGCCTTGCGGCACGTTCCGCGGAGGACGGCCATCGAGGGCGCCTCGCCCGCGCCAACGAGGCCGATGCTCCGCTGTTCGGGTTCCGTAGGGGGCAAATCGCTGTGTGGTGCGAGGACGGTGACGAACATCTCGACGGCCCGATCCAGAAGTTCCTGCAGAACATTGGCTTTTTCATCGCTCCCCCCGAGTGCGGCACCCACCGCATGGAAATCGCCAGAGGTGTCGGTGGCGCAGCCAATGCAGGCGTTGGCGAGTTCTTCAATCGCTTCCGTAGCGGTGGGATTCCGGCTGACAAGGCCATTACGGAACGTGTCCATCCGCTCCGTGTCGATCCACCTGTCGAGCGCAATCAACAAGCTCGATCGATCTCCGAAGTGATCATAGGCAACCGGCGTCGATACGCCGGCGCGTTCGACGAGGTGGCCAAGACTGAGCCGGTCCGTGCCTTTCTCCCTGACGATCGCCCGGGCCGCGGTCAATAGCTGATGGCGGCGCTCCGCCTTGGAAAGCCTCACCGACACACGTCGCCCGTGGGATTTCCGCCTGATCTGCCTGTCCGTCATACGACCTTCTTGAAACTTACCAAAAGTAGGTCACGTGCAATCCTGCGAATGGTAGGTAATAGAACAAGGAGGGCATGACAATGTCGCTCAACCCAATATTGCTGGTGGGAGGCTCCGGTATCTTCGACCAGCACGCGGCCGGGTATCTGCGAGAGGCGCGCCCGGACGTGCCCCTGCCGATCGGAGGGCGTGACCTCGACAGGCGCAGCGCGTCGCGAACGAGATCGGAAATGCGCAGGGCAAGCGCGCACGCCAACGGGCGCGTTCAATACCCGATCGACCAAGTCCTCAGCCCGTGGATCAGCGGCTTCATTCTCGGCATACACCTAGTTGCGCAAGGCAGTCCCACAACGGCCATAACCGCAGTTGCCGCTGTTGTTCCGTTCGGTGACTGCCTGGCCGCAGTTCTCCTGTTCGGCCTCTGGCGATAAATGCGAGGCCCGGGTGCTTCGAGAACTGGGTTTCCTAAATTACGACAATGAGTTATGCTATGCAGCAAGCTTCGGGATTTGGCGTTCGATCGATCGCAAGTATCGTTGGTTGCATGCCCCCCGCAACCAAATGTACATGCGCTTCCACCGCTCGTGAAGGCAACGGGCAGCACACTGGCCGCCGCGAAGGCGCCGATGGAGGAAAGTGCGGTGCGCCGCGTCAGCGTCGTGCGGCACATGCACCGAACTTGCGCATTGATGTCGGCGGCCGGCCCGGAAGGCGCGACGCCTCTGAGGCGCCGACCGGCATCCCTTTCGCCAGGCCCTCCCGGGGGCGGGTCCGCTCCTTCGGTCCGGAATGGGTGCTCGCGCCCCGGACCCGGAGGCCGTCGGGCGCGCGGCCGGGCGTCGGGGTCCCGCCCTTGTCGCCTCGCGCCTATGTCCCGCACGACCCCGGGCGTGTATTTGCGCGACCCGCTTCAGTCCAGCGCGCCGAACAGGGTCGGCAGGAGCTCCGAGACGGTGGGATGGATCGGCACCGCCCGCACCAGCCCCGCCGCTGGGACACCGGCAGTCATCAAGTCCAGAACCCCGTGGATTGCCTCGTCGCCGCCGGGGCCGAGGATCGCGGCACCGAGAATCGCATCCGTGTCGGCATCGACCACCGCCTTCATCAGCCCCTGCGTCTCGCCCTTCTCCACGGCTCGGCCGACGCGGGTCATCGGACGGGTTGCTGTCCGCACCCTGTGACCGGCGGCACGCGCCTGCGCCTCGGTCAGGCCCGCCCGCCCGAGCGGCGGGTCGATGTAGAGGGCGTAGCCCGGCACCCGGTCCGACACCTCGCGCTCCGCCCCTTCGAGGAGATTTGCCGCGACGATCTCGTGGTCGTTCCAGCTCGTGTGCGTGAAGGCGCCCCGGCCGTTGCAATCGCCGAGCGCCCAGATGCCGGGCACCGCGGTTTCCAGCCGCGCGTTCACCGGGACGAAACCGCGCGCGTCGGCGGCAAGGCCCGCGGCTTCGAGGCCCAGGTCGTCGGTGTTCGGCGTGCGGCCCACTGCGATCAGAACGTCCGTCCCGTGCACTTCGGGCGCGCCCTCGGCGCAGCTCACGCGGACGCAGACGCCCTCGGGCCCGGGTGCGAGCGAAATGCAGTCCGCGTCAAGGCGCAGGGCGATGCCTTCGGCCTCGAGGATGCCCCGGATCGCCTGAGACACATCCGGATCCTCGCGCGGGATCAGGGCCGGGGCGCGCTCGACCACCGTCACATCGGCGCCGAAGCGGCGATACATCTGCGCGAACTCGAGGCCGATGTAGCTGCCGCCGACGATCACCAGATGCTGAGGGACGCGGTCGAGTTCGAGGATCGTCGTGCTGGTGAGGTACGGCACATCGTCGATGCCGGGCATCTCCGGTCGCGCGGGGCGGGCGCCGACATTGAGGAAGATGCGCGGCGCCGTCAGCGTCTCGCCATCGACCTCGACCGCATCCGGTGCAACGAGCCGCGCCTGCCCCCGGATCATTGTCAGGCCCTCCATCCCGCCCAGCCAGGCGGCGAGCCCGTCCCGCGAGGCCTCCACGACTCGGCGCATCCGCGCGCGGACCCGGGCCATGTCGACCTGCGGCGGCGCGGTGTCGATACCGAACTCGGCCGCCTGCCGGACCACATGCGCGGTGCGCGCAGAGGCGACGAGAGTTTTGGTCGGCGTGCACCCGGCGTTGACGCAGGTGCCCCCGACGCGCTTGCGCTCGACTAGCGCGACAGTCATTCCGGCCGCCGTCAGCCGCCCCGCGAGCGGCGGTCCCGCCTGTCCGGCGCCCACGATCACCGCATCGAAGGCGCGGGTCACGAGGTCACCCCCCGGTGCGATCGGCAGAAATCGCCCTGACGTTCCCGGAGAACAGCATGGGCCGGAAGTGCCGCAACTCCGGATGCTCCTCCGGAGGAGACGTCGGATGTTTTCCGATCGCCGAGTTGGAAAGACAAACGAACTGCCATCGGTCAACTCCTGTTTCGATATACTTGCCTCTCAACGATAAGGCTGAATCGGCGAAGCGCCAACGGCCGATGGCCTTTGCTATTTCCTGCGGCGATTCTCCCTGCGGCGATTCCAGGACGGGAGCCGCGGATTGCACCTTGATGTTCACTTGGCGGCGTCCAGGCCACCCCTGTTGCCCAAGCGAGCGATATGAACTCTCGCTGTGGCGGTTTCCTCATGCGACCATTGCACGTCCGGAATAACTGCCGTGATCCGGTGCCAAGCAGGGGGTGAATGGTACGCCGGGACGTGAAGGACCCCGGAACAAGTGACCCCGGTTCGCTTTCGAACTTCGGGGCGTCGTACGAGATGATTCTGGATTGGGTCCACTGCTTCGGACAGCCGTTGCCGCTGGGCTCAGACGTGACCGTCCGGCTCCGGTCGGCAAACGCAATCCCGCTGATGTCGTCATTCGGATCGACGGCAAGACACCTTGGCCGAGGCACGCGGTCGACGCAACGCGGATCTGCCCGACACCATGGCGTAGTCCGGCCGGGACAAATCGGCTGCTTGCACTGACGAGCCTCACCGCAGCATGTAGGAGCGCACCGGATCGCGAACGACCTTGTAATAATCGGACGGGCTCACGCGCATATGTGCTTGACGAAAACCCGGGGGAGGACCTGGTTTGACGCCTACCCGACCTTCGGCGCGATCGCCGTGATCGGCAGATCCGTGTGTTCGAGAAGTTCGCAAGCTTTTTCCAGCCTCAGTCGCGAGACGGAGAGGAACTGGCGGGTGGATCCGCACCGTCCCTGAACTTGGGTGGACAAGTCGACGAGGGTGTTCACTTCCGGCGACCGGTTATGCTCGACCCAGAAGACGCGTCATGCAAAGCATCGGGACACTCCTGCCGGCATCTTCCCGCGTGAGGGTTTCCAGCATTCTGGTCACAGGGATGTTCCTTTTGTGGAAATGGCTCTGTGTTGCCGTCGCCCTCGATGCCGGCGACCGCGCTCGGGGCGGATGACCGCG
>NZ_JBHUGH010000025.1:2500-5847 GCF_042681825.1 Halodurantibacterium flavum | reverse complement strand
TGGTTGCGGGGGTAGGATTTGAACCTACGACCTTCAGGTTATGAGCCTGACGAGCTACCGGGCTGCTCCACCCCGCGTTGGTATTGTTTGTTGTTTTTTTTGTGAGAGAGATGTTCTGTTTCTTTCTGGGTTTGGCGGTGACCTACTCTCCCACGTCTTTTGACGCAGTACCATTGGCGCGGTGGCACTTAACTTCCGAGTTCGGGATGGGATCGGGTGTTTTGCTCACGCTATGACCACCAAACCTAGGAAGAAACAGTCAGCGTTGTTGTTTTCCGTTTTGTCTATTGCTTCTGATTGAGACTGTCTTTTTCTGTCTCGGATCAAGCCTATCGAGCGATTAGTACCAGTCAACTGAGCGCATTGCTGCGCTTACATCTCTGGCCTATCGACGTGGTGGTCTTCCACGGCTCTCGAGGGAGATCTTGTTTTGAAGGGGGCTTCCCGCTTAGATGCCTTCAGCGGTTATCCTGTCCGTTCATAGCTACCCAGCACTGCCGTTGGCACGACAACTGGTCCACCAGTGGAACGTTCACCCCGGTCCTCTCGTACTAGGGGCAACTCTTCTCAAATCTCCTACACCCACGGCAGATAGGGACCGAACTGTCTCACGACGTTCTAAACCCAGCTCACGTACCTCTTTAAATGGCGAACAGCCATACCCTTGGGACCTGCTCCAGCCCCAGGATGAGATGAGCCGACATCGAGGTGCCAAACGGTGCCGTCGATATGGACTCTTGGGCACCATCAGCCTGTTATCCCCGGCGTACCTTTTATCCGTTGAGCGATGGCCCTTCCACTCGGGACCACCGGATCACTATGGCCGACTTTCGTCTCTGCTCGACTTGTCAGTCTTGCAGTCAGGCTGGCTTCTGCCATTGCACTCAACGAGCGATTTCCGACCGCTCTGAGCCAACCTTCGCGCGCCTCCGTTACGCTTTGGGAGGCGACCGCCCCAGTCAAACTACCCGCCACACAGGGTCCCGGAACCGGATGACGGTCCGCGGTTAGACATCAAGCAAGGCAAGGGTGGTATCTCAAGGGAGGCTCCACCGGAACTGGCGTCCCGGTTTCAAAGCCCACCACCTATCCTGCACATGCCTGGCCTGATGCCAGTGTGAAGCTGTAGTAAAGGTGCACGGGGTCTTTCCGTCTAACCGCGGGAAGCCTGCATCTTGACAGGCAGTTCAATTTCGCTGAGTCCACATTTGAGACAGCGGGGAAGTCGTTACGCCATTCGTGCAGGTCGGAACTTACCCGACAAGGAATTTCGCTACCTTAGGACCGTTATAGTTACGGCCGCCGTTTACCGGGGCTTCAATTCGGAGCTTGCACCCCTCCTTTTAACCTTCCGGCACCGGGCAGGCGTCAGACCCTATACGTCGTCTTGCGACTTCGCAGAGCCCTGTGTTTTTAGTAAACAGTCGCCACCCCCTGGTTTGTGCCCCCGGCCTCTGCTTGCGCAAAAACCGGGCCTCCTTCTCGCGAACTTACGGAGGTATTTTGCCGAGTTCCTTAAATGTGGTTCTCTCAAGCGCCTTGGTATTCTCTACCAGTCCACCTGTGTCGGTTTAGGGTACGGTCTTCGTGGAGGGCTATTTCCAGGAACCCCTAAGCAGCCCGATCAATCCGTTAAGATCGAACTACCCTCGGGATCCGTCACCATCTCCTGGCCCAGGAATATTAACCTGGTTCCCATCGACTACGCCTTTCGGCCTCGCCTTAGGGGCCGGCTTACCCTGCTCAGATTAGCTTTAAGCAGGAACCCTTGGACTTTCGGCGACAGGGTCTCTCACCCTGTTTGTCGCTACTCATGTCAACATTCTCGCTTCCGATCACTCCACCGGATGCCTCACGGCCCGGCTTCACAGTAAGCTCGCCATCTGCGCTACCGCTTCGCTACTTGAGCGCAAAGCTGTGTGCTTCGCACCCGTTCGAGCCGGCGATAATACAGATGATGAGCTATATCACGGAACGCTCCGCTACCACGCACAGCAAGCTGTGCATCCTGAGCTTCGGCTCGTGGCTTGAGCCCCGTTACATCTTCGCCGCAAGACAGCTTGTCTAGACCAGTGAGCTGTTACGCTATCTTTAAAGGATGGCTGCTTCTAAGCCAACCTCCTGGTTGTTTTGGCCGTCTCACATGCTTTCCCACTTAGCCACGAATTTGGGGCCTTAGCTGCAGGTCAGGGTTGTTTCCCTCTCGACGACGGACGTTAGCACCCGCCGTCTGTCTCCCGGATAGTACTCTGCGGTATTCGGAGTTTGGTTAGGCTCAGTAAGGCTGTGGGCCCCCATCACCCATCCAGTGCTCTACCCCCGCAGGTATTCGTCCGAGGCGCTACCTAAATAGCTTTCGCGGAGAACCAGCTATCTCCAAGTTTGATTGGCCTTTCACCCCTAGGCACAAGTCATCCCGACCTTTTTCAACAGGTGTGGGTTCGGACCTCCAGTACGTGTTACCGTACCTTCATCCTGCTCATGCCTAGATCACTTGGTTTCGGGTCTGATCCCACGAACTCATGCGCCCATTTAAGACTCGCTTTCGCTGCGCCTACACCTAACGGCTTAAGCTTGCTCGTGAGACCAAGTCGTTGACCCATTATACAAAAGGTACGCCGTCACCGCGCCCGTTCCGAAGAACATGGGCGGCTCCGACTGCTTGTAGGCGTCCGGTTTCAGGTACTGTTTCACTCCCCTCGTCGGGGTGCTTTTCACCTTTCCCTCACGGTACTGGTTCGCTATCGGTCAGTAAGGAGTACTTAGCCTTCGGGGGTGGTCCCCCGATCTTCGGACAGGATTTCACGTGTCCCGCCCTACTTGATACGTCCCGTTGAGCTTCCCGTACGGGGCTGTCACCCGCTATGGCCCGCCTTTCCAGACGGTTCCGGTCACTCTCAGGGCTCGGCTGGTCCGCGTTCGCTCGCCACTACTAACGGAGTCTCTCTTGATTTCCTTTCCTCCGGGTACTTAGATGTTTCAGTTCCCCGGGTTCGCCCTTTTAACCCTATATATTCAGGCCAAAAGTACCTGTCTTTACACCTTGATGAGCCCGCCCTCCGATCCCGAAGACAATGTCCTCAGATATCGGAGAGCTAGGACAACAAAGCATAATCAGGTGGGTTTCCCCATTCGGAAATCCATGGATCAAAGCCTATTCCCGGCTCCCCATGGCTTATCGCAGGGTATCGCGTCCTTCATCGCCTCTTACTGCCAAGGCATCCACCAAACGCCCTTATCGCGCTTGATCCGAGCCAGAAAGAGACAGTCTCTTCCCGCTCAGAAGCTTGTACATTCCCGCTTCCTGCCCAAAAGGAACAGGAAACGTCGGCCACCATCCACAAGCG
>NZ_JBHUGH010000024.1:0-4670 GCF_042681825.1 Halodurantibacterium flavum | reverse complement strand
TCGAGGCCAATGATCATTCCGGACATATCCAACCACTCCTTCTTCCCGGGGAACCGTTGAAACCAGATTCGACGGTTGGGGTGGGGGTGTCCACATCATCAAATCAGCCGGGCTTTGCCATCAAGGCTCTCGCCAGAGGCTCGCGCTGCCAGACCGGAGCGCCCGTGAGCTTTCGTCGCCATGAAGGCCGCGACGGTCGCGGTCCAACTGACGGAAGCATCCCATGTACGCGCACGACGATTTCGAACCCGATCACAGCACGTCCCCGACCGGCCACGCCATCGAAGAACTCGAACTCTACGGCTACCGCCCCTCCGAAGACGAGGCCGATCCCCGGATCACACCCGAAGATCACGTCATCCAGGGCGCAGTCTCCGACATCTTCGACGCCCTGATTTCCACCATGGCCGACACCAGCCTCGATTTCGACCTCGACGAGATCCTCTGGTCCACCGTCAACACCTTCCACCGCGCCGTCGAGCGGATCGAGACCAAACTCGACGATAATGAGCAGGCACAGAAGCGCCTTCAGCGCGAACAGGACGGCAGCGAAGTCAAATCCGTGCAGCTTGAAACCCTGATCGGCGCGGGCCAAAGCCTGATCGAGCGCCGCGACAGCATGGAAATCTTCCGCGATGCCGCCGCCGACATCTATCTGCGCACCACCGGCACGCCCTGGTCGCAACGCTCCGGCTCACGGGTCAACCATCGCCAGATGACCTCGGCCATTATCGACAGCCGCGACTTCATCGCCGCGAAACGCCGGGCAGACAACGAGGTGCTGCTGCCCGCCGGACCGAAAATCGCTTTCTCGGGCGGTGACACCACCGATCACCGGACGATCTGGGCCAAGCTCGATCAGGTCCACGCCAAGCACCCGGACATGGTACTGATGCACGGCGGATCGCCCAAGGGCGCGGAACGCATCGCGGCCACCTGGGCTAATAACCGCAAGGTCGCACAGGTTGCCTTCAAACCCGACTGGGCAAAACATGCCAAGGCAGCACCGTTCAAGCGCAACGATCAGATGCTTGCCATCATGCCCATCGGGGTCATCATCTTCCCCGGCACGGGTATTCAGGACAACCTGGCCGACAAGGCCCGCAAGATGGGCATCCCGGTCTATCGCTTCGGAACCGGCAGCGCGTGAGCCCTGCCTTTCCCCTCGTCACGAGCCGGAGAATCGAAATCATCGATCATTCCGGCTCGTGCAGGCGGGCATGTTCATGCTATATTCCGCCTTGCGCCATGGTGGTGGTGGAAGGCGCGACCGTCTAATTCCTTGCACGGAGGCACCACCATGATCATTCTCGGGATCCTTGTGTCCATTGCAGCCATCGGCACCATGTGCTGGCTGCTGTTCAATCTCGCAGTATTCGCCCTGCCATTTTTTATCGGCCTGAATACTGGCATCTGGGCCTATGGCACGGGCGCTGGCTGGCTCGGCAGCGTGCTCGTCGGTCTTATCGCCGCGGGCCTGACACTGGCAGTCGCTCAAGGATTGCTCATGCTGGTCCGCCCGATCTGGGTGCGGCTGCTGATCGCACTGGCCTTTGTGGCACCCGCAGGCATGGCCGGGTTTTACGCGACACTCGGGATCGTCAAACACATGATGCCGTCTGAGACCTGGCAGCTCATCTTCTCGGTCATCGGTGCGGTCGCGGTGGGCGTGACGGCTTTCCTGCGTGTGGCAGGCATGGCGGCGACCGGCCCTGCGGACGGAAACCTTGTGCGCACCTGAACCGCAATGATCCGTGGAGGCAGGACCGGAAGCGGGTGCGGGTCATCTGTCAGTTTCGTCAGGAGGATGGCGGGAAATAGCGGATAAGCCCCGGATCGGCATGTGAGGCACAGGCGCGGCCCGCCGCTGGGGCGCTGGGCGGTTCGGGCCAGCATTCGCGCGATGAACTGGAACCCTGTTGGGGCAAGGCCGGTGGGAGGGGCCGGAAAGAAGGGTGCGCACAACCTGACACGCGGGGTAACAGACATGCCGGTGTGGCCGGTCTGGTCATCCCGATGGATGCCTCAAGGGCGCCACGCCTCCGTTCACCCTCCGTGTCTCGACCGCTCCAAACGGCCTCTTCAATGGCCTGATCTGGCCGAAGAACAGCGCGATGCGCTTCGACCGCTTTAGCGCAACAGCGTCGTCACAACTTTCTTCCCCTGCCGGCAAAGCCGCCATTCCGCGCGGAACAAGAAAGTTTCTCCTGTGCTGTCCAGCCCCTTTGGGGTGCGCCAGCGTTCGCCTCCGGCCTGTCGATCGCCATCGAGGCCGCAATGGTGCGGGCTTGGAAACGAAGAACGGAGACTTACAATGGCGACCATCGGCACCTTCAAGAAGACCGGCTCGAACGAATTCACCGGCGAAATCGTCACCCTCAGCGTCCAGGCCAAGGGCGTGCGCATCATCCCCGACCTGCGCGCCACCGGCGAGAACGCCCCCAGCCACCGCGTTCTGGTCGGTCGCGCCGAAATCGGCGCCGCTTGGTCCAAGCGCTCCAACGAGGGCCGCGACTATCTGGGCCTCAAGCTGGACGATCCAAGCTTCAACGCTCCGATCTACGCCAATCTCTTCGACGAAGAAGACGGCGAAACCTTCTCTCTCATCTGGTCCCGCCCCAACGGTCGCCGCGGCGACTGAGGCGCGGAACAAAGGCTCCGACCGCAAGGTCGGGGCCTTTCCCGTGCCCGCGGGAAAGCCGCCAGGCCCGGTGACCTGTCCGGGCTGGAACTGCTCAGCCGGTCAGGATCGGGATCATGGTTTTCACATGGGCGTCGATCCGTTCCAGCACGAGCGGGGGGACCGCCTCGCGTTCCGGCAGTGTCCACCATTTCGCATCAATCCGCCGCACCGTCTCGACAACGGCCTTGAGCACGGCTGGCTCGGGAAGCCTTGCCCGATTGGCAAACGTCTTCCAGCGGGCCGAAGCCAGGCCCTTGAAGGCTCGCTCGCCGCCCAGAGACAGCGCCAGCCCATCTGCCGGAATATAGGGAACGGTCGAAAGCATGTCGTAGATCGGCGCAAGAGCGGGCGTGTCGCCGTCGCCCGGATAGATCAGCGACCAGTTCTTGAGGTGCATGTCGCCATTGCCCATGACCACCGAGAAGGTCAGCCGCCGGACAAACTCCAGCGCGGTGAACGGCGAGATCGCAACATTCAGCACAGAGGCGATGTCGTGGGAGGCGGCGCCATCATATTTGCGCGCCGGGTACAGGCCGAAAACCTGCGCGAAATCCTCGATATGGATGCGCTGCCCGTCTGCCCCGCGATCAAAACGCCGCACGAGCAGGACCAGCCCCTCGGCAAGTGTTTCAAACTCTTCGGGAATGTCCTCGAACTGGTCTCGGCTGACCAGTTCCCGCTCAGGCACGTCCATGCCGATGGCTTCGGCAAGCGCGAGGTTCGCGAACTCGTTTTCCGACACGCCCGGAAATGCGGTCGAGGGGAATTTCGCAATATACTGGCCCTCGTCATCCCCAAGCGGCAAGGTCAGTCCACCGCCCTTGCCCGTGTTCTTCATCACCGAGAGCTTCATCTGCACGCCTGCCAGCGAGAAGCGGGCCTTGGGCCGCCCTTGGGTTGGCGCCGCCCCGATGCCGGGTTGACCGTCACTGGGCAGCACCCGAACGGCACCCGGCAGATCCGCGCCCAGAGCTGCCAGGAGATCGAAATCATTCCCCGGCCGCACATTGCCCGCATGGTGCTTTTCCATCGCCTCGCGTAGCCGGTCTTCGGGCAGCAGGTTGGCAAAGAAGGACGGCAGGCTACCTGCGACAGGTCGCGGATCCTTGCGCAGCCCCCCTGATGCCGCGCGCAGGGACAGGCTCAGAACCGGAATACCGCCGGTCGCGCGATAAGCCGGATCAAGGCTGAAGGCGTTGAAATCCCCCGGCGTCCTGACGATCGTGCCAACCTTCGCACTGTTTAGGAACACGTCCAGCGAGGTAATCGTCTCAGCGGTACGGGCGGCTGTCATCGTCGCTCTCCGGTTGTGGGCTGAAGGCGGGATGATCGTCCTCGGCATCGGGGCGCAAAAGCGCTTCGATGGCCGGCACCATTGCCTGCGGGACCAGCATCATTTCTAGCCCAAGCGCCCTGGCAATGCTGATCAATGTCGTGGTGCGCGCAGCCGCTGCTCCCGTCTCGATGTCGCGGTAGCGCGGGCGCGAAATGCCGGCAAGATCGGCCACTTGCTCCTGGGTCAGCCTCGCTGCAAGACGCGCGCGGCGAAAATGGTCGCCGATCAGCCCCAGTGTTTCTTTTTCCGCCTTCATGTGATGCCTTTACAGATCATTCCTGCTGCATTGATCTGGATAGGTATCATATCTAGTGTAGAATGCAAAGAAAATGATCTCCAAACATATCACGATTATTTCCCATGGAGCGTTTGGGGATCATCTTGCGCTGGTCGGCACTACGGCCAGCACAAGTGCTGCAATTGCGGCATGCAGGCGAATCAGACGGACTGCATGCTCAGCCGTGCAGATAACGTCCTGGCCAGATTCGACGAATTCGTATGGCGTATCGGGCGAAGGCGACTAAAATAGATGGGGTATTCGAGCGCTCCTGCACAGCAACTTCGAGCCTGGTTGAAACATTTAGGAGTTTCACCGGCACCATGCGGAGCTAATCATCTAGTCGCCATAAAACCCCAATGTCAGATAGCCGG
>NZ_JBHUGH010000023.1:0-4224 GCF_042681825.1 Halodurantibacterium flavum | reverse complement strand
GGCTCACCGTAGCTTCAGACTGTCGCCCAATCCGCCCACGATCGCGTGGAACGGCTGCCCATCATCGCGTGGAATCGCTGCCCATGATCAGCTGGAATGGGCGCCCATCATCCCGTGGAACACGCAATGTTCGACGTGGGCGGCCCATTGCCGGTCAGTCGGGACGTGTTGCTGCCGCAGTGCAGCTTTCGTAGACCGGTCACTATTTTTTGCCGCAGCTAGGTCGGCAGGGCAATGTCGCCGATGCGGACATACCTGCCTTCCGATAATGCTTTCATGTCGGTTAGAAGACCATCATGCAGGTGGCACCCCGTCAGACAGAACAGATCCAGTCGGCTTTGATGATCTTGCAGCGCCGTCTCGGCAATGCGCTGCTTGGCGTGTATCTGCATGGATCGGCCGTGTCCGGCGGTCTCCAGCCGCAAAGCGACATTGATCTGCTGGCAGTAGTTCAGCCCGAGTTGAGCGAGAGCCAGCGCAACGGCCTGTTGCTGGACTTGCTGCACCTTTCCGGACGCCATCCTGCCGTGCCGGGAGGCGCCCGCTGCCTTGAGGTGATGGTGTTTTGCCAAGCCGACCTCAACCGCAGTGACTATACCCGGCGCGAGCTGAGTTCGTTTATGGTGAGTGGCTTCGAGAGGCTTTCGAGGCCGGTCAAACGCCGATGCCCGGACGTGACCCCGAGTATTCTCTGGTTATCGCACAGGCCCATCAAGAGGCCATTCCGTTGTTCGGACCGCCTGGGAGCGAAACGCTGACGGACGTTTCGACAGAGCATGTCAACCAAGCAATGCGCGATTCACTTCCGGACTTGCTCGATGGATTTCACGGGGACGAGCGAAATGTCCTGCTGACACTTGCGCGGATGTGGCACACAGCCAGCACGGGGAAGTTCGTCACGAAGGATGCTGCCGCCGAATGGGCAATTCCGCAATTGTCTGGCTCGGATGCTATGACACTCGATCATGCGCGACGCGCTTATCTCGGCGAGGTCACGGATGATTGGAGCAGCCATGGCGATGCAGCCCGGGAGCTGGCGGGTCGCATGAGCGAGAACGTCATCAACTCACTGTAGCGAGGATGGGCTTCCTTCCGGATTATGTGCGGCGGGTCGCCGCAAATGTCGCGAAAGGGCTCTTCACGTCGAACTATTGCTGCTGATGACAGGACGGGTGCGGGGCAGGCTCCGGCCCGCGCAGTTCGGCCAGTTGGTGCTGACCGCAGCAAGCTCGCCCATGTGCCGTCTCGGCATCGGCAACCAGACGGTCACCGGCGCAAGGCAAGGATACCGGCCCCGACGACAAGCAGCATCCCGAACATCGAAACCATGTCCGGCACTTCGGCAAAGAAGACCAGACCCCAGAGCACGGCAAACCCGACATAAGCAAAGTCGAACGCGCCGATCATCGCCGGAGGACCGTTCTGATAGGCAATCGCCGCGCCAATGCTGCCTGTCAGGATCGCCGCTGCAAGCAAGCTCATCGACAGCCATTCGGACGGCCCCATTTCCGCCCAGGGGGCCAGCAGAAAGCCCTGCCGCGCGGTCTCCGGCAGCAAAAGAATGATCCCTGCCGCCAGCCCGCCGATGACGACAAAGCCGATGTTGAGCGCGAGCGACAGCATGATGGGATCTTGCTGGCGGCATCTGGTGCGGGTCAGGATCATCGCCCCGGCATAGAGCATGGCCGAAACCAGCGGCAGGATCGCATAGGCGTTGAAGTCCCCCGCCTCAGGCCGCAGGATCAGCAACACGCCCAGAAACCCGAGGAAGACGGCGGCCCAGCCCGCCCCTGAAATGCGGTCGCCGATGAACACCGCCGAGAAGAGCGTGATGAAGATCGGCAGCGTGTAATAGGCAGCGGCAGCCGCAGAAAGCGTCAGCTCGGGCAGGGAAAGATAATAGCAGACCCACATGCCGACCAGCATCAGGCTGCGCAGCGTGACCCATCCCAACGCATCCGGCAGGCGGATTCCGCCCTTGTCCCTGGCGACAAGCACACCAAACAGCACCGGAATGACAATCAGCGAGCGGAGAACGAAAATCTGCCAGATGACGAAGCTGCCGCTTGTCATCTTGATCAGCGCATCCCCCAGCGACAGCGCCAGCACGGTCAGGAGGATGACACTGACCGCAAGCGGGATGTTGTCGCCGCGCTGATCTTCCGGGCTGGTTTGCGGCATGTCCTGCTTCTTCCCTCTAAGCCAACGGAACATTGAGGGAACATGGTGAGCCAGTCAACCACAGCAAGGAGACCTGGCGCCGTTCTTGCAAGCACTTGCTGTGAAGCCGTCATCAGATCAGCCCACGCGCAGTACGGCCCGTAGCCGGCGTTGCCGACCAACGGCTTATTGGGCAAAATGCCTCTCATGAATACACCAACTGTCCATATCCGCGCCGCCGAGATCTCTGACGTGGACGCCCCGACGGCAATAGCGAACCTGCCGGGAGTGCTCATCGAGATCAGGATGCCGCGCTTGCGGAGCAGCGCCTGATAGTCGACGGAGCAGTATTGCGATCCGCGGCCGGAATGATGAACCAATCCCGGCGCGGGGTTGCGAGCCACCAGAGCACGGCGCAGGGCTTCGACGGCGAGCTCGCGCTTCAGGCGGTCACTTGTGGCCCAACCGATGACGCGCCGAGAGAAGAGATCCAGCACGACAGCAAGGTAGAGCCAGCCCTCAGCTGTCCAGATGTAGGAGGTATCCGTCCCCCACTTTCGGTCCGGCGCATCTGCCGTAAAGTCTTGGCACACGAGGTTCGGGGCGACAGGCCAGGCATGTTCGCTGTCCGTCGTCCGCTTGAAGCGCCGCCTTTGCCGCGCGATCAACTGGTTCGCGCGCATCAGGCGGGCGGCGCGATGCCGCCCGATCTCGTGACCCTCATCGACAAGATCTCGGTGCATGCGCGGGCTGCCATAGGTGCCGTGCGAGAGCGTGAAGGCCGTCCGGATATGCGCCAGATAAACCAAGTCCTGCTGCTGGCGGCGACAGGCTGGACGTTCCTGCCAGGCGAAGAAGCCGCTCTGGCTGACTCCAAGAACACGGCACATCCGGTTGATCGGGAAGCTGGCCTTCTCCGCCTCGATGAAGCCGAAGGTCATCGACTTCCCTCTTTCGCGAAGAAGGCCGCGACTTTTTTCAGGATGTCGCGCTCCTGCTTCAAGCACCGCGTTCTCCCGTCGCAGCCGCTTCAGCTCGGCATGTAAATCGACCGGAGCCTCACTTGGCTCGATGACATCACGCTCCTGGTTCAGCCACCGCGACAGCACGCTGATGGTCGATTGCATCACACCTGCCGAGGGAAGCATTCGTGTGGCTTCCATCTTTGAGAGCGGGTCGGTAACAAACCGGATAGAAATAGGCTCGTCGGCTGGTCGCTGCTTCCTTGCTGGGAACGCCTCTACGAACTTCCAGTCCGGCGGCAGCAACGACTGGCCGGTTGGGCAACGGGCAATTCTCGCTCTCGCCTATAGCGCCGCCGGCTCGGCAATTTCTGGGAACGGTGTTCCGACGGTTCAATCGCCCGAAGTTTTTATGCCTCCCGCTGCGTCTTTTCTCCGGCTGGGCCGCAACCAAGGAACTCCGCCAGGAGGTCACATCTTCCGCGCCCTCTACCGGCCCAAGCGGTTCACCAACGCGGAACTCGCCTAGCTTTCTAACCCTGCAAACTGGCCGTAAGAAGCAATACAATGGCTACCCCTGTTGATCTCCGCTTTCCTGACCGCGCGACGGCCATGAGCACCATCTTCCCGAACCCCGGCTGTGACCTCGCGGTCATCGGTCCGCTGGTCCGCGCTACGGGCGGGCAGGTCGAGACGGAAGACGGCCTGCAACCGGAATACGAGACGCTGCCGG
Organism: Halodurantibacterium flavum; assembly: GCF_042681825.1. NCBI lineage: Bacteria > Pseudomonadati > Pseudomonadota > Alphaproteobacteria > Rhodobacterales > Paracoccaceae > Halodurantibacterium > Halodurantibacterium flavum. The sequence continues at coordinate 369 of NZ_JBHUGH010000023.1, read as the reverse complement.
GCTATCACGTCAACGCCCTCATGCTGGCCGGCATGGATCTGCCCGAGAGCTGGGCGGTATATGCGGTCGAGCCTGACCCTGCCCTCGTGCAGTGGGCGCTTGCCTAAGATCGGGTTTGACGAGCCCTTGAAGGCGGATTGAAGTCCGCCTTCATAAAATCGCTCTGCTGCAACTTTTGCTGTCACACGCTGCAAAAATTCGTGTCACGCTACATCAATGGAATCGCACGAGGTATCCGTCCGTCTGTTGACCTATTGTTGACCCGTCGTTGGGGACGCAAAAAGCCGCCCCGTGGGGCGGCTGTTAAGCGGTTGATCTAGCTAGAAAATTCTGGTTGCGGGGGTAGGATTTGAACCTACGACCTTCAGG
>NZ_JBHUGH010000022.1:0-3909 GCF_042681825.1 Halodurantibacterium flavum | reverse complement strand
CTTCTCTATTCGGTCCGTGCCGAGCGCACGAGCCTCATCAGTCCTCCAATCGTCAATTACATACTATAGTTGATAAACTTAAAGTGTGTAAATTGCCATCGCTTTGCGCATGGACATGCGCAAACTGGTCGGCCGGAACTTCGCCCGCCTGCGTCGGGAGAAGGGCCTGACGCAGGAAGAGGTCGAAGCTCGTTCCGGTTTCAGCCAACAGTACCTCAGCAGTCTTGAACGCGGTCGGAGGAATCCGACCGTGATCACGCTCTACGAACTCGCCCAAGCCCTCGAGGTCAGTCATGTCGAACTGGTTGCACCCGACGACGAGACTTGATGAGCACTCCCGCGAGGATCATGCTTCTCTTCGTGGTCGGCACTCGACCGCCACAGGATGGGATCAGAGGAAGCCGGCGGGACAATCTATTATGCGACATCGCCTTGGCAGACCTTGGCGGTCAAGTCGTATTTGCGCACTCGCCGTTCCCCGTCCCCTCGCGGGGAGATGCTTCGGTCAGGTGATCCCCGGCCGAACTCGTGTCATAGGGAGGCAGGCTGTCGCCGTTCTCCCCATTCGAACTCTGTTCCGTCGATCCACATGCGATGCAGGATCACGGCGATTTTCCGCGCTAAGGCGATGATCGCCTTCTTGTGACCGCGCCGTCGCGCCACCTGCATTGCCCAAGCCTTCAACGCCGACCATCTCTTCACACGAGTCAGCAGCACTTGTGCGCCCTCGTAGAGCAGGCTGCGCATCATGGCGTCGCCCCACCGGGAGATTCTGCCGCTTCGATCGACCTCACCAGATTGCTGCTTGCGCGGCGTCAGGCCAAAATGGGCACCGACGGTCCGAGATCGCATAAAGCGCGTGGGAACATCCACCGTGGCCCGGAAGGTCAGCGCGACGAGAGGCCCCACACCTGGCACAGTCATGAACCGTCGGGTCAATTCATCCTGTCGCGCCAATTTGACCAGCAGATCATCCAATCTGCCAAACTGCTCCCGCAATCCACGCCTCGCCGCCAGAAGCGTATCCGTGACGACGTGCAGATCCGTGTCAGCGGTCAACTCGCGCACGCGCGGCTCGAAATCGCGAGCCGTGACCTTACCCAGATGATAGCCGAAGTCGCGGATCAGCCCGCGAATTTCATTCTCGACATCCTGGAGTTTGTTACGCAGCAACTGCCGGGCAGTGAGGATTGCGCGCAGACGCCGACTGGTCGGCGTTTTGACATGAACTTCCTTGAACAGCCCGACCCGCATCATCTGCGCGATACCTCGCGCATCGTGACGGTCGGTTTTGTTCATCTGCGCCGCCAAGGCGGCTTTCATATGCCGGGTTTCAACGCAGATAACAGGAAGGCCTGCTTCGGCGAGCGTGCCGAAGATGTGCTGCGATAGCATTCCAGCCTCCAGGCCAACGCGATAAACGATAAAGGGCAGTGCCAGAATGTGCTGTGCAATTTCCTCCGGCTCGGAAGTAAGCTTTGCTTCGTGAACAACCTGGCCGCTATGATCTACCACGCACAGATTCACGGTGCGCGCCGAGACATCCAGGCCAATGTAGTGATTTTCGGTCATACCGAATCCCTCCAGAATCAAGGACCGGTACTTCTCTTAGCCAAAAATTCGTGGGCTTTGTAAACTACGACTATTTCAGTCGTTCTTTGCGAGAGAGCATCGCAACGCGGGGTCTTCGCACGAAAACTACCATTGTGAACTTGATCGCTACGAAGCCTTCAGCATTTTTTCTGTTGGCAGATCATGTTGCGTGGTTTGACGGATACGGTAGCAAGAGCACAAAATAGGAACATCAGCTCGTCGATTCGGAAACTACGGCGTGCATCATCCCTAGAGCCGACAGGGGGCAAAGTGGGCATCGCGGACGACTTCAGGACTTTCCTCGAGAACATCAAAGTAGATAACTCAGCAACCATCTCGCTTCGCTATGGCGAGATCACCTCCGCGCTGAACAAGCAATTTCGAGATACCGAGTCGAAAACTGCCAACAGCCTTCAGGTCGGCTCCTATGGTCGCTGGACGGCGATCAAGGGCATTTCCGATCTGGACATGATCTACATTGTCCCGGCCTCTGAGTGGGATACCTACAAGGATGGCGGACAGTACGAGCTCCTTCGCGACACCAAGGATGCGATCAAGGCGCGCTATCCATCGACAACGGTGAAGGTCGATCGGCTAGTTGTGCGGGTCCTCTATAAGGATTTCCATATTGAGGTTATGCCCGCTTTTCGGGAGGCGGATGGAAGCTACAAATATCCCGACACCGCGAACGGAGGATCATGGAAGATCACAAAGCCCCAAGCCGAACTCGATGAGATGCGGGCGGCTAATGAGCGGAAGAATCGGAATCTCCGGCGCTTGTGTAAGATGGCTCGCGCTTGGAAGAACAAGCACGGCGTGGCTATGGGCGGCCTTCTGATTGATACACTCGCCTACAACTTTCTTGAATCGACCGATGAGTACGACGAGAAAAGTTACCTCTACTACGATTATATGTGTCGAGATTTCTTCAAGTTCCTGGCTGACCAACCCAAACAGTCGGAATACGCCGCCCTCGGCAGCCGACAGCGCGTACGGGTAAAGAAGAGGTTCGAGCGGAAGGCAAAGAAGGCCCACGAACTCTGCCTGAAGGCTATCGAGGCGAGCGGCCAGGCGAATGAGCGCCAGAAGTGGCGTGACGTGTTCGGCAATGGCTATCCCGCTCCCGCATCCAAGTCGGAAACAGAAGCCACGCTCGCCAAAGCAGCGTTTCGTAACACCGAGGAATTTGTTGAGGATCGGTTTCCGTTGGATGTCCGGTACGAGATGCGGATCGACTGCGAGGTTACACAGAACGGCTTCCGGGCCACACGCTTGCTCGACCTTCTCGAGCGGCACGGCATCCTTCTGCGCAAGAAAAAACTTCGATTCTTCGTCGCGGACGGCGCCGATCTCCCCGATGACGTCGACATCTATTGGAAAGTGTTGAATCGAGGAGACGAGGCTGAGCGGCGCGACATGATCCGCGGCCAAATTATCCGTGACGATGGCAATTGGGAACAGCGTGAAAGCACCGACTTCCGGGGAAACCACCTTGTGGAATGCTATGCGGTCCTGAATGGTGTTGTCGTCGCGCGAGATGACATCCTCGTTCCCATTAGCGCACAGAGCGCTGAAGTAGGCGACCATGCAGCTTGACTATGACATCACCCTTGAGGATCAAATCCGCGAGTGCTTCGGTCGGGTGGTCTATACTCACAAGACGCACGAGAGGATGGCCGACAACTGCGCTAAAAAACTCAATCGGTTTAAGGTTGGACAGATCGTCCTCACCGCAGCGACGAGCACGGGCGCTGTTGGTGTAGTTGTAACGAATGAGACGTGGCTCGAGGTCGCAACGGTTCTGGTGTCATTCCTGACGCTCTTCGTGACAACCTACCTCAAGAACTTCGATTTGGGCGCGACCGCGCAGAAACACCGCGATGCCGCGGCGAAACTGTGGAACGTCCGCGAGTGTTACCTTTCGCTCCTCACGGATCTGCCGGCTCTTGACCGGCAGGCGGCCGTTGAGCGTCGTGACGAGTTGCAGACTATGCTCGCCGCACTCTATCAATCTGCGCCACAAACGGATGGCAAAGCCTACGTTGAGGCTCAGAAGCGTCTTCAGAAAATGGAAGACATGACGTTCAGTGCTGACGAGATAGATTGTTTTCTACCGCTATCACTAAAACGTTCAGGCGGACGACCGAAGACCGATGAAGGAACATGAGCGCGTGCCCCTTTCACGCTCACCGGCTATCTGACATTGGGGTTTTATGGCGACTAGATGATTAGCTCCGCATGGTGCCGGTGAAACTCCTAAATGTTTCAACCAGGCTCGAAGTTGCTGTGCAGGAGCGCTCGAATACCCCATCTATT
>NZ_JBHUGH010000021.1:0-1727 GCF_042681825.1 Halodurantibacterium flavum | reverse complement strand
TTGGGAGATTATTTTCGCCTGGGCCCTAGACGACTGGTCTATTCGACACTATATCCCGGTCCATGAAAGATGATCGACATAACACTGGCGTCAGGGAACACATCCTTGCAACCGCGCAGGCCATCATGAACGGGAAGGGCTTCTCGGCCGTGGGGTTGAACGAGATACTCAAGGCGTCGGATGTCCCGAAGGGTTCTTTCTACCATTACTTCCGGTCCAAGGAGGAGTTTGGAAAGGCACTGCTGGAAAGATACTTCGAGACCTATCTGGCTGCGATGGACGAAATCATCGCCCGGGACGACCTGACCGGGGCGGAAAAGCTCCTCGCGTATTGGGGGCGCTGGCTGGATTCCCAGACGGCAGATGATCCGCAAAGCAAATGCCTGGTGGTCAAGCTGGCGGCGGAGGTGTCCGATCTTTCCGAAGCGATGCGCCGGGTTCTGTTGGACGGGACGGGGCAGATCACGGGACGGATCGCCGAGATGATCGAGGCGGGGATCGCGGACGGATCGCTCCGCATCACCGGGCAACCGCACCACGTTGCGACGAGCCTGTACCAATCCTGGCTGGGGGCGAGCCTTCTGGCCAAGATCACCCGGGATGGCACGCCGCTGAGAGCGGCGATGACCGAGACAAGAAACACGCTGGGCTGAAGGACGGCCCGGCACGGCACCGACGGCATCATTTGCGCGTATAAAATAGCCGACTGGTCTACTAATTGAGATGCGGAAGGGCAGGACTGCGCCCGACCTCTGGCCCGTGATGCGGGTCTACACCGGGGATAGCCCCCACAACCGAAACAAACGACTGAAACAAGGAAAAGAGACATGAAGGTTTTGATGATACTGACGTCGCACGACGAACTCGGCGATACCGGCCGCAAGACCGGCTTCTGGCTCGAGGAGCTTGCCGCACCTTACTATACCTTCAAGGATGCCGGCGCCGAAATCACCCTGGCTTCTCCCAAGGGCGGACAGCCGCCGCTGGACCCGGTCAGCAATTCGCCCGATTTCCAGACAGACCACACCCGCCGCTTCGAGGCGGATGCCGAAGCAAACGCGGCGCTGGCCGCGACGCTGAGGCTCGCTGACGTGAACGAAGGCGACTATGACACCGTGTTCTATCCCGGTGGCCACGGTCCGCTCTGGGATTTGACCGAGGATGCGGATTCGGTCGCTCTGATCGAGGCATTCAACCAGGCGGGCAAGCCGTTTGCACTGGTCTGCCACGCTCCCGGCGTGCTGCGCGACGTCAAGGGCAGTGACGGTCGACCGCTGGTCGAAGGACGCGAAGTCACGGGCTTCACCAATTCGGAAGAGGCCGGCGTGGGCCTGACCGAGGTTGTTCCCTACCTGGTCGAGGACACGTTGAAAGCCAAGGGCGGCGCGTTCGTCAATGGCCCGGACTGGGCCTCCTTCGTCGTGCAGGACGGTCTGCTGATCACCGGGCAGAACCCGGCCTCTTCGGCCGAGGCAGCCGCGCGGCTCATCAAGGCGCTGGCAGAGCGCGAAGCGTCCTGATGACGGCCTTTGATCTCAGTGATCTTTGATCTCAGTGATCGATGAATGGCCAGTTGACCGCGGCCAAGCTTCGGCTCCGCCGCGGTCATCCGCCCCGAGCGCGGTCGCCGGCATCGAGGGCGACGGCAACACAGAGCCATTTCCACAAAAGGAACATCCCTGTGACCAGAATGCTGGAAACCCTCACGCGGGAAGATGCCGGCAGGA
>NZ_JBHUGH010000020.1:0-1667 GCF_042681825.1 Halodurantibacterium flavum | reverse complement strand
TGCGTATTCCACGGAAGATGGGCATCGATTCCACGGCATCGTGGGCAGCCATTCCACGCCTCGGGCAGTCTGGCCGACTGGTGCATGGAGTCAGGCTCGACCCGTCGGGTCAAGCGGTTTCATCGCGGCGGCGCGCTTTCGCATGCTTTCTCCGGCGAGGGGCAGACGGTGTGCATTGTGGACGAGCCGGTCCAGAATGGCGTCGGCCAGAGTCGGGTCGCCGATGGCGTCGTGCCAGTGCTCGACCGGGAGCTGACTGGTGACGATCGTGGAGCCACGGCCGTGCCGGTCCTCCAGGATCTCCAGCATGTCCCGCCGCTCCGTTGATGTCAGGACGGCAAGGCCCCAGTCATCGAGAATGAGCAGGTCGGTCCTGGCGAGCGCCTTGAGCATCCGGGCGTGTCGGCCGTCGCCTCGTGCGATGGCGAGGGCCTCGAAGAGACGCCCCACCCGATGGTAGGCGACGGCGTGACCGTCGCGGCAGGCCTTGTGGCCGAGTGCGCAGGCGATCCAACTCTTGCCGAGGCCGGTCGGGCCGGTGATGAGCAGGTTCTCGTGGCGCGCGATCCATGCACCATCGATCAGGTGAGCCATGACGGCGCGGTCGATGCCGCGCGGGGTGCGCAGGTCGAGATCCTCAACACAGGCGGCCTGGCGCAGGGCGGCGAACTTGAGGCGGGCGGTCAGTCGCTTTGCGTCTCGTTCGGCGACCTCCCGGTCGACCAGAAGGCCCAGCCGTTCTTCGAAGCCGAGGTTATCGAAGGTGGCCGGGGCGTGTCGCTGCTCGTCCAGCGCCTTGGCCATGCCGGTGAAGCCGAGGGCGATCAGGCGCTCGGAAGTGGGATGGGTCAGCAAGGTGAGATCTCCTTTCAATGGTAATAGCCCTGTCCGCGGATGTTCGAATGCTGGAGAGGAAGCTGTTCGGGGTCTTCTTCGAGGAAGGCAGTGTCGAGCCCGTTCTTCAGGATCGATCTGATGGAAGCGACGGAGCGGGCCCGAATGGATAATCCCCGTCGGCAGGCGGCATCGAGGCGGGTGGGCTCATAGCTCCTGGCCAGCGCAAGAACGCCAAGGCAACTTCGAAAGCCCTGCTCGGGATGAGGTCGGTCGGCCATCACAGCCTCGCAAAATGCCGCCACCGACGGACCGAGCTTTTCGGCTTGCGCCAATACGCGGGCGGGCGTCCATTCCGCGTGGCGACGGTGGGACGAGGGCATGTGCTCTGGGACCGTAACGTGGCTGCGTCGGCCAAGGCAGCGTGGATGGCTGGCAACCCGTTGCCCTTTATGGAAGATCTCAACGACCGCTCTGCAGACGCGGACATCAACCTCCTGCCGGATCAGCCCGAACGGCACGGAATACCAGGAGCTGTCGACCTCGACGTGATAGTCGGGCGCGACGCGGGCGCGCTTCCAGCGGGCGAACGTGTAGGGCTCCGGCGGCAGCGGCTGGAGGTTCGGCCGGTCGATCGTGGCGAAGAGGTCGGCACGGCTGGCGCCATAGCCGCGCATGACGCGCACGTTCAGTTCGTTCAGCAGCCGCCGGATCGCGGCGTTCAGATCGGCCAGGGAGAAGAAGCGCAGGTTGCGCAGCCGCGCCAGAATCCAGCGCTGAGCAACTTGCACGGCGACTTCCACCTTCGCCTTGTCGCGGGGCTTGTAAGGACG
>NZ_JBHUGH010000019.1:0-1387 GCF_042681825.1 Halodurantibacterium flavum | reverse complement strand
GCCTTGATGGCAAAGCCCGGCTGATTTGATGATGTGGACACCCCCACCCCAACCGTCGAATCTGGTTTCAACGGTTCCCCGGGAAGAAGGAGTGGTTGGATATGTCCGGAATGATCATTGGCCTCGATCTCGCGAAGAGCGTTTTCCAGGTCCACGCTGTCGATGCTGACGGAAAAGTTGTCATCACCAGAAAGGTGCGGCGCTCTCAGATGCTCGAGTTCTTTGGGAGGTTGGATCCGTGCTTGGTTGGCATGGAGGCGTGCCCCTCCGCGCACCATTGGGCGCGGGAACTTTCTGCCCTAGGCCACGAAGTCCGATTGATGGTCGCGTCCTACGTGAAGCCCTACGTCAAGCGCCAGAAGAACGACATGGTCGACGCCGAAGCCATCTGCGAGGCGGTGACCAGGCCGACCATGCGGTTTGTCCCGATCAAATCTGAATCGCAGCAGGCCATTCTCATGGTCCACAAGACCCGCGCCCTATTGGTCCGCCAAAGAACAATGCTTGTGAACGCCCTGCGAGGCCATCTTACCGAGATGGGCGTCGTAGCGCCAAAGGGGATCAGACGGCATGCCGATCTCGTCGAGCGGGTGCTTGCACACGGCGCAGACGAGATCGACTTGCCGCCGCTCGTGCGTGACATCGTGTTGTCCTCTGCCCGACAGATCGGCTCCTTGAATGCCGAGATAAAAGAGCTCGAGAGGAAAATCCTGGAATGGCACCGCACGAGCGAAGCCAGCCAACGGCTGGCGACGATCCCCGGCGTCGGCGTGATCACCGCATCCGCAATGGCGGCCAGTGTAGTGGACCCTGCTGCCTTCAGATCGGGACGAGATCTTGCCGCATGGCTCGGCCTGACGCCTCGATCCAACTCCTCTGGGGGCAAAGAGCGACTTGGGCGGATCACGAAAGCCGGAAATCGGTATCTGAGAACCTTGCTGGTCATCGGGGCGACAGCCGTCGTCGGCTTCTCGAGGCGCACAGCCGAAGGGCCATTGATGAGCTGGGTCAGAAAGCTCCTGCAGGTGAAATCGGCACGCCTTACAACGGTGGCCCTGGCCAACAAGATGGCACGGATCTGCTGGGCCGTGATGGCACGGAAAACCGTCTACGGAGAAGCAGCCGCATAGAATACGACGCACTGGCGTCGCAACAGTTCGGAGGGTCTGCCCAAGAAGCGTGATGACTACCGGTTTTGCCGGGGATCAGGAAAACCCGTTCGCGAGACAGCGCCCAAAAGCGCGATGATTTGATAGGGACCATGATCCGCGGATATCATCAGGGCCCGCGGCCAACCGGCCGCACTACGAGGCCGGACATATGCAAGCACCCAACCGGATTCGACGCGCTTTGAGGAAAGACTTGACGAAGGGGGTGTCCACATATG
>NZ_JBHUGH010000018.1:0-932 GCF_042681825.1 Halodurantibacterium flavum | reverse complement strand
GCGATGCGGACGCGAGCGGCGGTTGCGGTATCGGCTGGGCGGCCATTGGAGGTCATGGAGGTGAACCTTGAGGGTCCGCGTGCGGGCGAGGTTCTGGTGGAGATCAAGGCGACGGGGATCTGCCACACGGATGAATTCACGCTGTCGGGCGCCGACCCCGAGGGGATCTTTCCGGCGATCCTCGGGCATGAGGGCGCGGGCGTCGTGGTCGAATGCGGCCCCGGCGTCACGACGCTGAAACCGGGCGACCATGTCATCCCGCTCTATACCCCCGAATGCCGCCAGTGCCCCAGCTGCCTGAGCCGGAAAACCAACCTCTGCACCGCGATCCGCGCGACCCAGGGGCAGGGCCTGCTGCCCGACGGCACGACCCGGTTTTCCATGCTCGACGGCACGCCGATCCACCATTACATGGGCTGCTCGACCTTCGCCAACCACACCGTGGTGCCGGAAATCGCGCTGGCCAAGGTGCGCTCCGACGCGCCCTTCGACAAGATCTGCTATATCGGCTGCGGCGTCACCACCGGCATCGGCGCGGTGATCAACACCGCCAAGGTCGAGATCGGCGCCAAGGCCGTGGTCTTTGGTCTGGGCGGCATCGGGCTCAACGTGATCCAGGGCCTGCGGCTGGCAGGCGCCGACATGATCATCGGGGTCGACCTCAACAACGACAAGAAGGAATGGGGCGAGCGCTTTGGCATGACCCATTTCGTCAACCCGCGCGAGATCGAGGGCGACATCGTGGCGCATCTGGTCAACATGACCAAAACGCCCTTCGACCAGATCGGCGGGGCCGACTACACCTTCGACTGCACCGGCAACGTCACCGTGATGCGCCAGGCGCTGGAGGCCTGCCACCGCGGCTGGGGCCAGTCGATCGTGATCGGCGTCGCCCCCGCCGGCGCCGAGATCGCCACCCGCCCCTTCCAGCT
>NZ_JBHUGH010000017.1:0-889 GCF_042681825.1 Halodurantibacterium flavum | reverse complement strand
GCCGGCAGTATCGCCGTGCCGTAATGGCAGGCCATCTCGGCATAGGTCCGGTTCAGGCCCGGATCGAAACGATCCGCCTTGAACACCGCCGACTTCAGGTTGTCCGGCACCACGACCTTCGGCACGCCGCGCAGAAAGGCGAACATTCGGACATGCGCGCCAATCCAGTCCTCGAGGCTCTCGGACGCCACGGCCTCTGCGTAGGTGTAGTTCGAAGCCCCCATCGCCGCCACGAACAGCTTCATCGCCCGGACTTCCCCGGTCGCAGGATCGATCACGTCAACCGTGTCGCCCGCGAAGTCGACGAAGACCTTCTCGCCGCCGACATGCGTCTGTCGCATCGTCGGCCGGACCCGGCCCTTCCAGGCCTCGTAATGCTCGCAAAACCACGCGTAGCCGAAGCCAAGGGGATGGGCCGCGCGATATTCTTCCCAGAGCAGGGCGCGCGTGACCGCCGGGCGCCGCAGCTCCCGATCCACGAGGGACCAATCGGGCACAGGGCGCTCCCCGTCCGGCACCGACGGCGCGGCCGGGAATAACAGCAACTCGAGGTCGTCATCGGACAGAGCGCCGGGAAGCGGCCAGGTCAGACCCGCTGTCCGCGCCCGCCCGAGATACGCCCCGACAGTTCCCTTTCCAAGACCAAGCGAGGCTGCGATCGCCCTCTCGCTCATCCCCTGCGCATACTTCAACCGTAGCACATCTCGTATCCGGCGCATTGACAGTCGTCCCGTTGGCATCTCGGCTCCCTCGCTCAAAACGAGGCTCACCGTAGCTTCAGACTGTCGCCCAATCCGCCCACGATCGCGTGGAACGGCTGCCCATCATCGCGTGGAATCGCTGCCCATGATCAGCTGGAATGGGCGCCCATCATCCCGTGGAACACGCA
>NZ_JBHUGH010000016.1:0-822 GCF_042681825.1 Halodurantibacterium flavum | reverse complement strand
TCAAGCGCTCCGCGCTGACGGGGGGCATGATGAGCAATCTTTTCTGGCTGACGGACGAGCAGATGGAGCGGCTGAAGCCGTTCTTTCCCAAGAGCCACGGCAAGCCGCGGGTCGATGACCGACGCGTGTTGAGCGGGATAATATTCATCAATCGTAATGGCTTGCGGTGGTGCGATGCGCCGAGGGAATATGGTCCGGCGAAGACGCTATACAACCGATGGAAGCGGTGGGGCGACATGGGGGTCTTTGCCAGGATGATGGAGGGGCTGGCCTCCGAAGGCGGCGAGGAGAAGGTCGTGATGATCGACGCGACGTATCTCAAGGCGCATCGCACGGCTTCAAGCCTGCGGGTCAAAAAAGGGGGCCCGACGACAAGCGCGGGCGTCTGATCGGCCGGACAAAGGGCGGCTTGAACACCAAGCTGCACGCCGTGACGGATTCAAAAGGCCGCCCCATCCGCTTCTTCATGACCGCGGGCCAGGTCAGCGACTACACCGGCGCAGCGGCCCTGTTGAGCAGCCTGCCCGCCGCAGAATGGCTGATCGCCGACCGCGGCTATGATGCCGACTGGTTCCGCGATGCGTTGAAAGACAAGGGGATACGCCCCTGCATCCCGGGCCGGAAGTCACGCGGCGCGGCCGTCCGCTACGACAAGCGCCGATACAAGCGGCGCAACCGGATCGAGATCATGTTCGGCAGGCTGAAGGACTGGCGCCGTATCGCCACACGCTATGACAGATGCGCCACGACCTTCCTCTCCGCCGTCGCTCTCGCCGCAACCGTCATCTTCTGGCTTTGAAAATCAATGAGTCTGGAGCCTAA
>NZ_JBHUGH010000015.1:0-676 GCF_042681825.1 Halodurantibacterium flavum | reverse complement strand
GCTAGGGTCCAGACTCATTGAATTTCACAGCCAGAACAAGACGGTTGCGGCGAGCATGATCGCGGAGAAGAAGGTTTCCGGGCAGCGGTCGTATCGGGTGGCGACGCGCCGCCAATCCTTCAGACGGCCGAACATGATCTCGATGCGGTTGCGCCGTTTGTAGCGCCGCTTGTCGTATTTGACGGCCTTCCTGCGGGACTTTCGACCGGGGATGCAGACCTTTATCCCCTTGTCTTTCAACGCTTCTCTGAACCAATCAGCGTCGTAGCCCCTGTCAGCCAGCAGCCAACCCGCCTTCGGCAGACTGCCCAGAAGAGCCGCGGCGCCTGTGTAGTCGCTGACCTGGCCGGCCGACATGAAGAACCCGATCGGCCGCCCCGTGGCATCGGCAACGGCGTGCAGTTTGGTGTTCATGCCGCCTTTTGTCCGCCCGATCTGGCGTGCGCGCCCCCCTTTTTCACGCACAGGCTCGACGCCGTGCGGTGTGCCTTGAGATAGGTCGCATCGATCATGATCGTCTTGTGCTCGGCGCTCTCAGCGGCCAGGCCGACCATGATCCGGGCGAAGACCCCGTTGTCACTCCAGCGCTTCCAACGGTTGTAGAGGGTCTTGGCGGGCCCGTATTCCTTCGGCGCATCACACCACCGCAACCCATTGCGGTTGATGAAGATTATGC
>NZ_JBHUGH010000014.1:0-626 GCF_042681825.1 Halodurantibacterium flavum | reverse complement strand
TGGGACGGGATCGTGTTCCAGACCGAGCCGTCCTCCAGCGTCGTGTAGCCCAGCACCAGCTGGCAGCTCTCCATCACCAGCGGGTGGATGAACTGCTTGATGGTGCGCTTGTTCGAGGTCTCGACCGCGCCCATCTCGACCTTCTTGGCCTCTTCGACCGTCACCAGCCGGTGGGGCAGCGCCCGGTGCGCGGGGGCCGAGGTGATGTAGAACCGCCCCTGCCCCGAAAACGTCACGGCGCCGGCGCCCATGCCGAGGTAGAGCACGTCGCCCGTGCCCATGTCCCAGCCCTGCCCCGCGGCCTCGACCCGCCCGGGGGCGCCGATGTTCACGATCCCCATCTCGCGCCGGTCAAGGAAAGAGGGCGTCCTGGTCTCGGCGATCTGGTCGAGCACCAGCGCCGCGCCCTCCGGCACCGCGCCGCCCACCACGAAACGGTCGTAATGGGTATAGGTCAGCCGGATCTCGCCCGCCGCAAACAGCCCCTCGACCAGGAAATGCCGGCGCAGCGTGGCCGTGTCCATGGCGCGGGCGTGGTCCGGGTGGATCGCGTGGCGGGTCTCAACATGCGTCATGGTCTGGTCCTTTCAGAGAAAATCGTCACGCCGCGGCGTGAAACTGTCGAT
>NZ_JBHUGH010000013.1:0-144812 GCF_042681825.1 Halodurantibacterium flavum | reverse complement strand
AGGCTGAAGGACTGGCGCCGTATCGCCACACGCTATGACAGATGCGCCACGACCTTCCTCTCCGCCGTCGCTCTCGCCGCAACCGTCATCTTCTGGCTTTGAAAATCAATGAGTCTGGAGCCTAAGCATGGCCGAGGCAATCATCGATCAGCATATCGCGAAGTAGTCGGCGGAGCACGATAAACGTCGCGATCAATCGGCGGTGGTCGATGATGGCAGCGGTGAATGGCTGGCGCTGGCGCCGGGCCGCAACGGGCTGACCCGCGACAACGGCTTTGAGGATCTGGCCGACATCCTGATCAATACCCGCCTTGCCGCCGACGTGACAGGCGCGACCAAGATGGACCGTCCTGAATGGGGCGCTGTCGATCCGGACTGCAACGCCCCACCGCGCTGGCGGCGTTTCCCCTCTTTACGCCAGGAAAACACAAGCGCTCCGCGGATCCGGCTGCGGTCGGGCTGATGTCGGGTACCGCCGGCGCGCCACTGTCGTCCTCCTCATCAAGGTTGATCGTGACCAGGCACTGGGCGAACCACGGCGCCGGGGCATGATAGGCGACAATTCTGAACCCCTTCAGCTGGCTTACTTGCAATGCAAGCTGCGTGTGCCCGCTGAAAAGCCGCGCGCTCCCGGGTCGGCTTGAAACCGACCCGGTTCGATCTGCGGATTACTCGGCCGGGACGGCGGCCACGTTGCCCTGTTCCTCCGGGCGCTTGTGGTGCGTCGAATAAAGGGCCAGCCCCACAAAGATCAGCCCGCCGACAAGGTTGCCGATCACTGTCGGGATCTCGTTCCAGATCATGTAGTCCATGAACGAAAACTCGCCGCCCAGCAGGATGCCCGAGGGGAAGAGGAACATGTTCACGACCGAATGTTCAAAACCCATGTAAAAGAACACCATGATCGGCATCCACATGCCCAGGACCTTGCCTGTGGTCGAGGTCGACATCATTGCAGCCACGACGCCGGTCGACACCATCCAGTTGCACATCACCCCCCGGACAAAGAGCGTCAGCATCCCGGCAGCGCCGTGTTCGGCATAGCCGAGGGTCCGCCCCTCACCGATATGGCCGATCTGCTGGCCGACCGCGTTCGGCGCCTCGCTGAAGCCGAAGGTAAAGATGATCGCCATGAAGAGCGCGACGGTCAGCGCCCCGGCGAAATTGCCGACGAAGACAAGACCCCAGTTGCGCAGGATGCCGTTGATCGTGACGCCCGGCCTGCGATCCAGCCAGGCCAGCGGCGCAAGGGTGAAGACCCCTGTGAGCAGGTCGAACCCCATCAGGTAAAGCAGACAGAAGCCGACCGGGAACAGCATCGCCCCGACCAGCGGGTTCCCGGTCTGGACGGTTATCGTCACGGCGAAGGCTGCGGCGATGGCAAGGATGGCGCCGGCCATATAGGAGCGGATAAGCGTGTCGGGGGTGTTCATCTTCACCTTGGACTCGCCTGCGTCGATCATCTTCTTCACGAAATCGCTTGGGGCAACATAGGACATCGGTTGGTTTCCCTGTTTCTGGCGCGGCTAGCGCGGCTGGATCTGGCTGGTGAACCGGGGATCGCAGGCGCAGACTGTGAGGCCTGACGAACGCGTCCTGGGTCACACAGCACCATTGCTGGGATGCCTTGCGGCTATCTGGGGGATGTGGCCGCGCCGTTGCGACCGGAGGCTGGTCGAATCGCCGGACCATCCTGATATCAGGCTGACGCCCGGGTTGTGGCGCCCGCAACCTTTTCGCGCGCACGGGCCGCAAGCAGGGGCGCGGATTTCAGATGCGCACAGATATTGCGCAGTCCGGGCGCGTGAATGGCACCTTGGCGTGCAGCATCGGATTGCGATGCTCGGGCGGCTTGCAGGCGACGGGCGATCCATGCCCTGAATGGGGATGTTGTCCCCGAACGCAGATCAAGGCCCCCATGCCGCGCCTCTCCATTGTCCTGATCGAGAAGATCCCCGAACGCGCCGCGCTTATCACCGAGGCGCTGGCGGCAGAGGGCGATTATGACCTGACGGTGATCGACACAGATCGCGGCCTTGCCCGTCGGATTGCGGAAATTGCCCCTGATCTCGTGCTGATCGACATCGAGAACCCCTCGCGCGATGTGCTGGAGGAGTTGAGCCTCGCGACCTCGGCGATGGAGCGGCCCGTGGCGATGTTCGTCGACCGTTCGGACAGGGGCCTGACCCGCGCGGCGATCGAGGCCGGCGTTTCGGCCTATGTCGTGGGCGACCTGCGAGCCGAGCGGATCACCCCCATCCTCGATGCGGCCATTGCGCGGTTTCACATGTTCCACCGGATGCGCGCGGAACTGGCCGCAACCCGCGCCGCGCTTGAGGAACGCAAGGTGATCGACCGCGCCAAGGGCATCGTGATGAAGACCAAGGGTATCACCGAGGATGAGGCCTATGCCCTGTTGCGCCGGAGCGCGATGGACCAGAAGCGCAAGCTGGTCGAGATCGCGCAGGCGGTCATCACCGCGGCGGAGTTGTTGAAATGAGCCGCAGGGCCATCCGCGCGGGCTTTCTGCCGCTGGTTGATGCGGCACCGCTGATCGTCGCCCGCGAGATCGGCTTTGCCGAGGAAGAGGGGCTCGACCTGTCCCTGATCCGGGCGCCCAGTTGGTCCGGCCTTCGGGACCTTCTGGTTTTCGGGCAGGTGGATGCGGCCTCGATGCTGTCGCCCGTGCCTGTGGCCAGCGCATTGGGACTGGGCGGGTTGCCCGGGCGGATCGACGCGCTGATGGTCACCTCGCTGGGAGGCGAGGCCTTTGCGGTGTCGCGCCCTCTGGCGGCGGCCCTGCGCGACACAGGCTATGTCTTTGATTTTAGGGATGCGACGGCGGCAGCAAGGGCGCTGCGCGCGACGGGGCTGGCACCCCGGATCGGAATTCCGTTTCCCTTCTCGATGCATGCGGAACTGCTCTATCGTTGGCTGGGCGAGGATATCACGGTTCAGACCGTGCCGCCGCCCCTGATGGCGGATGCCATTGCGGCCGGCGAGGTCGACATGTTCACCGTCGGGGAACCATGGGGTTCGGTCGCGGTCGAGCGCGGGGTGGCGGAGCTGCTGCTGCCCGGCCCGGCGATCTGGCGTGCCGCGCCAGACAAGGTGCTGGCCATGCGCCACGATCAGGTCACGGCGGACTCCGACCTGACGGGGCGGCTGATGCGCGCGGTCTGGCGGGCCTGTCGCTGGATGGCGCAGTGGGAAAACCGGCTTACCGCGTCCGAGATCATGGCGCGGCCGCATTACCTCGATGTCGCGGCCGAGATCATCGAGCGCATCCTGACCAACCGCGTCGTCATCAATCCGGACGGGGACGAGCGCGATGCGGACCGGATCGTCGAGTTCTTTGACGGCACCGCCACCTTTCCCTGGCGCAGTCAGGCGGAATGGATCGGCGAACGGCTGGCGGCCCGGCATGGGCTGGACGTGGTGGCGGCGCGTGTCGCCGCGCGGGCCGTGTTCCGCAGCGACCTTTACCGCAATTACCTCGGTCCGGCGGGGGCAGACCTGCCTGCGGCATCCTCCCGGCTCGAAGGGGCGGTGACCGAACAGGGGCTCCACCCGGCCGCGGCCGGAAAGGTGATTCTTCTGCCCGATCCGTTTTTCGACGGCGCGGTTTTTCATCCCAGCGGCGACTGATCGCCCGGAAATCAGGCAAAATTCCGTCTGCGCCGTCGTTCTGCGCCGTGGTGCGGCAAGATGTGCGGCGCCACCGGTTGACCCTGTGGCGGAATTTCGGCCAGATGGACCGAGATCGCCGAACAACGATGTTCCGCGAACTGGCACGACCCATCGCCGGGGTTCCCCAGACACGAAAGAGCAAAGCCGCTCGACAGCATGGCACCGCGCCAGCCGTCGTCGGCTTTTTCCCATTTCATCCCTCCGCCCCTGGCGGACCACCTAAGGCAGGCAAAATGACCCAGAACCTTGTGGTGATCGGGGCCGGCATGGCCTCGGGCCGGTTGCTCGAACATCTGACGGATGACGCCCCCGGCGCGTTCAGGATCACGCTTTTCAACGCCGAGCCGCGCGGCAACTACAACCGGCTGATGCTGTCGCCGGTGCTGTCGGGCGAAAAGACCTATGACCAGATCGTCACCCATGATGACGACTGGTATGCCCGCCGCGGTATCGACTGCCGGTTCGGCGAAAGCGTCGTGCGGATCGACCGCGACAGAAAGGTCGTCTATTCGCAACATGGCGGCGCGCCCTATGACCGGCTGGTCATCGCCACCGGGTCCTCGCCGTTCATCCTGCCCGTGCCCGGGCGCGACCTGCCGGGTGTCGTGACCTTCCGCGACCTGGACGACACGAATGCCATGACGGCGGCTGCGGCCAGCGGCGGCAATGCCGTGGTGATCGGCGGCGGACTTCTGGGGCTGGAGGCCGCCGCAGGTCTTCGCTCGCTCGGGATGGAGGTCACGGTCATCCACCTGATGGACCACCTGATGGAGCGTCAGCTGGACCCCTCGGCGGGATATCTGTTGCAGCGGGAACTGGAACGGCGCGGCATCAGGGTGCATTGCAGGGGCGCGACCAAGGCGATCATCGGCAACGGTCGCGCCGAGGCGGTGCTGCTGGAAGACGGTACGACCTGTCCCGCGGATCTCGTTTGCATGGCGGTGGGCATCCGGCCCGAAACACGGCTGGCCACCGATGCGCAGCTGGAGGTCGGTCGCGGCATCGTCGTGTCCGATGCGATGGTCACGTCCGACCCGTCGATCCATGCGCTCGGCGAATGCGTCGAACATGACGGCCAGCTTTTCGGACTTGTCGCGCCGCTTTACGATCAGGCCCGCGTGCTGGCGCGCACCCTTCTGGGAGAGGACGCTGCCTTTCGCCCCGTCCAGACCGCGACCAAGCTCAAGGTGACGGGTTGCGATCTGTTCAGCGCGGGCGATTTTGCCGACAAGCCGGGGCGCGAGGATATCGTGTTCCGCGATCCGGGCCGCGGTGTCTACAAGCGGCTGGTGCTGGAGGAAAACCGTCTCGTCGGCGCGGTGATGTATGGCGACACCGGCGACGGCAACTGGTTTTTTGGCATGATCAAGGATCGCACCGATATCTCGGCCATCCGGGATACGCTGATCTTCGGCCCGGCGGGCGAGGGCAGGGCGGATCCGTTGGCCGCCGTGGCCGCGCTTCCCGACACGGCCGAGATCTGCGGCTGCAACGGCGTTTGCAAGGGCAGCATCCTTCAGGCGGTTCAGGGTGGGGCGGATACGCTCGACCTTGTGCGTGCACAGACCAAGGCAAGCGCGTCCTGCGGGACATGCACGGGGCTGGTGGAAAAGGTCATGGCCCTGACACTGGGCGACGGCGCCGCAGCAGCAGCACCCCAGACGATGTGCAAATGCACCGATCACAGCCATGAGGACGTCCGCCGCCTGATCCGGTCGATGGGCCTGAAATCCATCCCGGCGATCATGCAGGAACTGGGGTGGAAGACCTCCGGCGGGTGCCATTCCTGCCGCCCCGCGCTGAATTACTATCTGATCGCCGAATGGCCGCTGGATTATACCGACGATCGCCAGAGCCGTTTCGTGAACGAGCGCAACCACGCCAATATTCAGAAGGACGGGACCTATTCGGTCGTGCCACGTATGTGGGGCGGCGTCACCACCCCCGGCGAATTGCGCGCCATCGCGGATGCCGCCGACAAATACAACGTGCCGATGGTCAAGGTGACCGGCGGGCAGCGCATCGACCTGCTGGGCGTCAGGAAAGAGGACCTGCCCGCGATGTGGGCCGATCTGAATGCGGCAGGTCTGGTTTCGGGTCACGCCTATTCCAAGGGGCTGCGGACGGTAAAGACCTGCGTCGGGTCCGAATTCTGCCGCTTTGGCACGCAGGATTCCACCGGCCTCGGCATCCGTCTTGAAAAGCTCCTCTGGGGGTCATGGACGCCGCACAAGGTAAAGCTGGGCGTTTCGGGTTGTCCCAGGAACTGCGCCGAGGCGACCTGCAAGGATGTGGGCATCGTCTGCGTCGACAGCGGCTTCAACGTCTCGGTTGCAGGCGCGGCGGGAATGGAGGTCAAGGAGACCGAGCATCTCGCCTCGACCCCGTCCGAGGATGAGGCGGTCGAGATCACCACGGCCTTCATCCAGCTTTACCGCGAACACGCCAAATACCTTGACCGGCCCTACAAATGGGTGGCCAAGGTCGGGCTCGACTGGGTCAAGGCGCAGGTCGTGGACGATCTTGCCAACCGCAAGGCGCTGGTCGACCGGTTCGAGCTCAGCCAGTCGGTCTACCGCCGTGACCCCTGGGCCGAACTTTCCACCCCCTCTGAAACCCCGAAATGGCATCCCCTTGCCGATCTGACGCTGGAGGCCGCGGAATGAGCCTGTTCATCGATATCGGCGCGCTGGAGGATATCCCCGCGCAGGGCGCAAGGCTGGTGAAGACGGCGCAGGGCTGCGTCGCCGTCTTCCGTACCGCCGATGACCGGATCTTTGCGCTGGATGACCGCTGCCCGCACAAGGGTGGTCCCCTGTCCGAGGGCATCGTTCATGGCGATCGCGTGACATGCCCGCTGCACAACTGGGTTTTCGATCTGAATACCGGGCAGGCGCAGGGGGCCGATGAAGGCGCGGTGCGCACCCATGCGCTGCGGCTGGAGAATGGGCGCATCCTGATGGATGCGACCGGGCTTGTCGCCCGCAAGGCGGCCTGAAGGGGGAGGAAGGCAATGAAAACGTTCCCCATGTTCCTGCGGATGGACGGCCGCCGCGTCGTCTTTGCCGGCGGATCGGAAGAGATCGCGCGCAAGATCCGCCTGATCCGGCGGACCGAGGCGGCGATCCTGATCTGCACACCCGATCCGCTTGTCCCCGAACTTGCGGTGCTGGTCGCGGCGGGCGACGCCGTGCATCATCCCCGCTGGCCGGACGCGCGGGACCTGGCCGGTGCCGCGTTGCTCTTTGTGGCGACGGGCGACGATGCGACGGATGTCGAACTGGCGCAGCTTGCGCGGCGTGTCGGGGTTCCCGTCAATGTCGTTGACCGGCCTGACCTTTGCGACGCCTACACCCCCTGCATCGTGGATCGCGACCCGGTGGTGGTGGCAATCGGAACGGAAGGAACCGCGCCCGTCCTCGCCCGCCAGATCCGCGCGGGGATCGAGGCGACCCTCGAACCCGGGCTGGGGCGCCTTGCGGCGCTTGCGGGGCGGATGCGCGGCATGGTCGAGGATCATGTGCCAAAACACCGGCGCCGGGCCTTCTGGGAATGGGCCTTTGCCGGCCGTCCTCGCCATCTGCAGGCCAAAGGCGATGGGGCCGGCGCGGCGATAACCCTGCGGGATGCGGCCTTGTCCGGGGGTGCGCCCGACCGCGACGGCGGCTGGATCGCCCTTGTGGGCGCGGGCCCCGGCGCGCGCGATCTTCTGACCTTGCGCGCAATGCAGCGCCTGCAACAGGCGGATGTCATCTTTTATGACCGGCTGGTCGATCCGGAGGTGCTGGACCTCGCGCGGCGGGATGCGGATCGCGTCTTCGTCGGCAAGGAGGTGGGCGCCCATTCCTGGCCGCAGGACCAGATCAACGCAACCATCGTCGCGGCGGCGTGGCGGGGCCTGCGCGTGGTCCGGCTGAAATCGGGCGACCCCTCGGTCTTTGGCCGCGCCTGTGAGGAAATCGAGGCCGCGCGTGCGGCGGGCATCGCGGTAGAGCTTGTTCCGGGCATCACCGCCGCAAGTGCTGCGGCTGCCAGCCTCACGCGCGCTTTGACAGAGAGGCAGGCGACCGAACGGCTGGTCGTGGCGACGGCGACCTGCAAACCGGGCGACAGGGCGGATCTTGGCGCGGCTTTCGCACCGGGAACGACCCTGGCGCTCTATATGGCGATGCACCGGCTGGCCGAGGTCGAGGCCGAACTGATCGCCGCCGGCGCCCCCCGGCATTGCGAGGTCGAGTTCGTTCAGCAGGCGGGAAGCGCAGGCGAGCGCATTCTGCGC
Organism: Halodurantibacterium flavum; assembly: GCF_042681825.1. Lineage (NCBI taxonomy): Bacteria > Pseudomonadati > Pseudomonadota > Alphaproteobacteria > Rhodobacterales > Paracoccaceae > Halodurantibacterium > Halodurantibacterium flavum. The sequence continues at coordinate 136,843 of NZ_JBHUGH010000013.1, read as the reverse complement.
AGCACACTCGGCCGGATGGCCGCCGACGCCGCCGTTGCGGGGCTGCGCAATCCGGCGGTCATTCTGGTCCGTTGGCCGAAAGAGGGGATGGTCGAACTGGCGGGCGATCTGCCCCGGTTACGGGACCGGCCCCTGGCTGTCGGGGGCACCCGCTAGGAGGGGCCGCCCCGGCGTGGACCGGGGCGGCGCGGCGCGGAGGACGGGCCTGCCCGTCATCCGCCCGCTGCGGGTCATTCCTGCACAAAGGCCAGCAGGTCGGCGTTCACCAGCTCGGGGTGGGTGGCAAACGGCGCGTGGGACAGACCCGGGTAGGTGATCAGCCGGCCGTTTTGCAGAAGCCCGATGGCCTTGTGGGCCGAGTTCTCGATGGGAACGATCTGGTCGTCCTCGCCATGCAGCAGCAGGACGGGAATTGTCAACGCCTTCAGATCCTCTGTGAAGTTGGTTTCCGAAAACGCCTTGATGCTGTCGTATTGCGCCTTCGCGCCGCCCATCATGCCTTGACGCCACCAGTTCTGGATCTGGCCCTGGCTGACCTCGGCGCCATCGCGGTTAAAGCCGAAGAACGGGCCGGAGGGCACGTCGAGGAAGAACTGCGCCCGGTTCGCCACCAGGGCAGCGCGGAAGCCATCGAAAACCTCCAGCGGAATGCCATCCGGGTTTGCCTCGCTCGCCACCATCACCGGCGGCACGGCACCGATCAGAACGGCCTTGGCGATCCGCCCGGCTTCGGCGCGGGCTGCGTAGCGGGCTACCTCTCCGCCGCCGGTCGAGTGGCCGATGTGCACCGCGTTCTTCAGGTCGAGGGCTCGGGCGAGTTCTACCACGTCCTGCGCATAGGTGTCCATATCGTTGCCGGTATCGGTCTGGTCCGACCGGCCGTGGCCACGGCGGTCATGGGCGATGACCCGATAGCCTTGCTCAAGGAACCAGAGCATCTGGTTGTCCCAATCGTCGCTGGACAAGGGCCAGCCGTGGTGAAAGACGATAGGTTGTGCATCGCGGGGGCCCCAGTCCTTGTAGAAAAGGTTGGTGCCGTCCTGGGTCGTGATCGTTGACATGATAATGTCTCCTTCAGGTTGAGCAGCAGAGTTGCGCGTCAGGATCAGAAGGGCAGCCGAAGCGGCCCCGGTGGTCATCAGAGTTCGTCGGGTAAGGTTTGGGTTCATCGGCCTATCCTTCGTTCGATATGGCCAAGATAAGGAAGGAAGAGGAGCGAGGGGAGTGGCGGAAACGACAACAAGCGGGGCGGAACGGACAAACGGCCAAGGCTCGGATCTGGTCGCCCATATCGGCCTCCTGATCTATCCCTCATGTCAGCTGGCGGCCATCTATGGCCTGACGGACCTTTTTCGGATTGCGAGCGGCTGGGGGAATGAAGGCCGTGCGGCGATCCGGGTCTCGCACTGGGAGGCCACGGATGAAGGTGTCCGCTGTGTCTGGGACAGCCATCCCGGGACGGAGCAACGGCTGACGCATGTCATTGCACCGCCCAGCATCATCTTGCCCGAGCATATGGAACCCGCGCCGACCGCGGCGGCTTGGCTGCGGGATCAGCACAGCGCGGGGGCGATGCTCTGTTCCGTCTGCGCCGGCGCGTTCGTTCTCGCCGAGACCGGCCTCACCGACGGACGCCGCATGACGACACATTGGGCCTTTGCCCGGCAGCTGGCAGCGCGCTTTCCCAAGGTAAAGCTGGCCGAGGAACATATGGTCCTGGATGAAGGCGACATCATGACCGCCGGGGGCATTCTTGCCTGGACCGATCTTGGCCTGACGCTGGTCGGCCGGCTGCTCGGCCCGGCAGCGATGTTGGCCACGGCGCGCTTTCTGCTGGTCGAGCCGCCGCGTCAGAGCCAGCGCCCGTTTGCCCAGTTCGTGCCGCGCTTCGACCACGGCGATGATGTGATCCGCAAGGCCCAGTATCATATCCACGCCCATGCCGCCAAAATGCAGGGCGTGGGCGACCTTCCGGAGATGATGGGAATGACAGCGCGCACCTTCCTGCGCCGTTTCAGCGCCGCTACCGGCTTTACCCCGGTCGAATATCTTCAGCAGGTGAGGGTCGCAAAGGCCCGCGAGTCGCTGGAACGGACACTGGACTCGGTGGACCGTATCGCATGGGATGTCGGCTATTCCGATCCGGCGGCGTTCCGCAAGCTGTTCCACAAGCTTTCCGGGATGTCCCCCGCCGCCTATCGCCAGCAATTCGGCATCGGGAGATAGCGGCGACGGATCTCGCGCGTGTGCGGCCAGACCGCGCCGGCATCTGTCTTCCCGGAGCGTGCGCGGCCACGAAAGCAGGCAATCCCGGAAACGCAGCGTGTCATGAGCCAGATACCCGAGATTGCCCACGACCTGACACCACGTTTCGGATAGCGGGCGCCGGATGGCGCGGCCCATCCATCCGTTCCGGGCGGGAATGACGAAAATAATCCCACTTCACCTTTGTGGGTTGGACGGCATCGAACCGGGAAATCGAGGATCAGTCCGAAAGGTCAAACCGACGAAATATCCTACGTCAGGCGTTTCAGCCGCTTCCGCAGCATCTGCGATCCCGCTTTCCCGGTGTGACGTCCCTGAGACGCGGCGCCAGACCGGGGACCTGAACCAGATGATCTAAACGCCAGAGACCGCCGCGTATCTTTCGGGGCTGTTCACGCTTGCGGCTGGCGGCCTGATCTTCTCCGGCACGCCTTCGGGTGTCGGAGCCATCGAACGCGCCGATGTCTTGTGCGCCCACATGGACGGCATAGGCGACCTCGAAACTCGCGTCGTCTGATCCTCGCGGGCGCGGGTGTGAACGTATCCGCCGTCTGGCGCCAGGACGGCTTGCAGGGGCAATCAGCCTCGGAACCCGCAGGTCGCGAAATCCGCAATCATGGGCGTATTGGCCGGGTCCGGGTGCCCCATTGTCATCTGTCCGTCACCAAACCGGGGTTGAAACGGGGGGCGGGGGTTCATATAGCACAGGGCGCATGGATGGGGCGCAGGTCTGCGGCCCCTTTCGAAGTTTGTAAACCGCCGGGGGCCGCCATGATCCAGACACCGTATTACCAGATCGACCGCGCCGCCCTGATCCGCAACATGGAAAAGGTGGCCCTGCTGCGCGAGCTTTCGGGGGCGCGCGCGCTTCTGGCGCTCAAGTGCTTTGCCACATGGTCGGTCTTTGACACGATGCGCCAGTATATGGACGGCACGACGTCGTCGTCGCTTTACGAGGTGCGGCTGGGGCGGGAAAAGTTCGGCGGCGAGACGCACGCCTATTCGGTCGCCTACGCGGATCATGAGATCGACGAGGTGATCGGCCACGCGGACAAGATCATCTTCAACTCGATCAGCCAGCTTGAACGGTTCGGCGACAAGGCGGCGGGCATCACGCGCGGCCTGCGGCTGAACCCCCGGGTCAGCTTTTCCGGTTTCGACCTTGCCGACCCGGCGCGGCCCTTCAGCCGGCTCGGGGAATGGGATGTCGCGCGGATCGAGACCGTGATGGACCGCATCTCGGGCTTCATGATCCACTACAATTGCGAAAACGACGACTTCGACCTTTTTGACCGGATGCTGGGCCAGATCGAGGAAACCTTCGGCGGTCTTCTCGGCCGGGTCGAATGGGTCAGCCTTGGCGGCGGCATCCATTTCACCGGCGAGGGGTATCCGCTCGAACGCCTTGCGGCGCGGCTACGGGCCTTTGCCGACCGGTTCGGCGTGCAGGTCTATCTGGAACCCGGCGAGGCCGCGATCACCCGCACCGCCACGCTCGAGGTGACGGTTCTGGACCTTCTGAACAACGGCAAGGATCTTGCCATCGTCGACAGCTCGATCGAGGCGCATATGCTCGACCTGCTGATCTACCGGCAAGAGGCGCGGATTGCGCCGAACGAGGGGGCGCATCGCTACATGATCTGCGGCAAGTCCTGTCTTGCCGGGGATGTGTTCGGCGAATTCGCCTTTCCCGGGCCGCTGAAGGTCGGTGACCGCATCTCGGTTCAGGATGCGGCCGGCTACACGATGGTCAAGAAGAACTGGTTCAACGGCGTCAAGATGCCCGCGATCGTCATCCGCGAGTCCGATGGCAGCCAGACCCTCGTCCGCGATTTCGGCTATGAGGACTTCGCCGCGGCGCTGTCCTGAACATTCGTCACCTTTCAGAGGAGGACCCCCTCGTGAAACGCAACGTTCTTATCATCGGCGCCGGTGGCGTGGCTCAGGTCGTGGCGCATAAGGCAGCGCAGAACAACGACCTGCTGGGGGATATCCATATCGCCTCGCGCACCGTGGCGAAGGCCGAGGCGATCATTGAAAGCGTGCATGAAAAGGGCGCGATGAAGACCGACGGCGTGCTGCGCGCCCATGCGCTCGATGCGATGGACAGCGCGGCGGTTGCGGCCCTGATCCGGGAGACGGGCAGCCAGATCGTGATCAACGTCGGGTCAGCCTTTGTGAACATGACGGTGCTGGAGGCCTGCATCGAGACCGGCGCCGCATATATCGACACGGCGATCCACGAGGACCCGGCCAAGATCTGCGAGACGCCGCCCTGGTATGGCAACTACGAATGGAAGCGCCGTGATCGCTGCCGCGAGGCCGGCGTGACTGCGATTCTTGGTGCGGGCTTCGACCCGGGCGTGGTCAACGCTTATGCCAGGCTTGCGGCGGACGAATATCTCGACACCGTCGAAAGCATCGACATCGTCGACATCAACGCCGGATCGCACGGCAAGTATTTCGCCACGAATTTCGACCCCGAGATCAATTTCCGCGAATTCACCGGCACCGTCTACAGCTGGCAGAACGGCGGCTGGCGGTCGAACAGGATGTTCGAGGTGGGCAAGGAATGGGACCTGCCCGTCGTCGGCAAGCAAAAGGCCTACATGACCGGCCATGATGAGGTTCATTCGCTGGCCGCCAACTATCCCGATGCCGATGTGCGGTTCTGGATGGGATTCGGCGATCACTACATCAACGTCTTCACCGTGCTGAAGAACCTCGGGCTGTTGTCCGAACAGCCGGTGACGACCGCCGAGGGGCAGGAGGTCGTCCCGCTCAAGGTCGTCAAGGCGGTCCTGCCCGATCCGGCCTCGCTTGCGCCCAATTATACCGGCAAGACCTGCATCGGCGATTTCGTCAAGGGCACCAGGGACGGGCAACCGCGCGAGGTGTTCATCTACAACGTCGCCGATCACAAGGAAGCCTATGAAGAGGTCGGCAGCCAGGGCATTTCCTATACGGCCGGCGTGCCGCCCGTCGCTGCCGCGATGCTGATCGCGAGCGGTGAGTGGGACGTGGGCACCATGGTCAATGTCGAGGAACTGCCGCCGCAGCCTTTCCTTGGCCTCTTGAACCGGATGGGCCTGCCCAGCCGGATCAAGGATCAGGACGGCGACCGCCCGCTGGAATTCTGACCGCGGCCCCCGGGACGCGTGGGCGGTCGCCGGTCAGCCGGCCCCGCCTCCGGTCAGTTCGCGCAACTCCTCCCAAAGGCCGGGCGCCGTGCCCAGGATCTTGCCACCATCTGCCAGGGGGCCGGGCAGGGGCAGGGCGCGCCCGCCCGCCTCTTCGATCATCAGAAGCGCGGCAAGGCAGTCCCACGGGTGCATATGCGGCTCATAATAGCCGCCCAGCCGGCCCGCCGCGACGCTTGCCAGCATCAAGGCCCCCGATCCGTTGCGATAGAATATGCCGCCCGCCGCCATCAGGCGCTGAATGATGCCGGTGATGTGGGCGGGGTCTGTCCGATGGCTCGCGCCGATGGCGACCATGCTGTTCCGGACCGTCGCATCGGCCCGCACGGACAGCCGCGTCTCGTTCACCCAGGCGCCGCCGCCGCGCAGGCTGTGAAACTGCTCGCCTGCCATGGGCACGTCGATCACGCCCGCCACGGTTTCTGCCTCGTGCACCACCGCGATGGCCACGCACCAGTGGGGCAGACCGGCCAGAAAGGGGCTGGTGCCGTCGATCGGGTCGATCACCCAGGTAAAGCCGCTGCTACCTGCGGACGCGCCGGCTTCCTCGCCCAGGATCGCATCCTGGGGAAAGCTCGCGCCGATGCGGGCGCGGATCATGTCCTCGACCTCACGGTCGGCGCGGCTGACGATGTCCTGCGGGCTCGCCTTGGTCTCGATCACCAGCGCCTCGCGGTTCCGGAAGAAGGAAAGCGCGCGTTGCCCTGCCTCGGCGGCAATGCGGCGCGCAAGGTCGAGGCGGGCGGAAATGAGGTCGGTCATGGGGGCTCCGGCTGCTGATCGGGGCGGAGCCTAGGCATCCCCGACGATCCCCGCAAGATAGCCATGGGCTTTTGCGGCAAAGCAGGGTATAGGGGCCGGGCGCGATGGGTTACGACTTGCCCGATCTGCCCCCGGGCAGACAGGAGGGACGGGGAGAAGCAGGGCCTGAGGCGCGGAAATTTTGACGCGCGCCGCGGCCCTGATGCCAGCGGCGGCCCCAACCCGAAAGATGGGACATGACTGATTTCGATGGCCTCCCCGAGGCCCTTGCCGCCGCTTTGACCGAGCGCGGTTATACCGAACTGACCCCCGTGCAGCGCGCGGTTCTGGAAAGCGAACTGGGCGGCGCCGATGCGCTGGTTTCGGCGCAGACGGGGTCGGGCAAGACGGTGGCCTTCGGCCTTGCCATTGCGCCGACGCTTTTGACCGAAAACGGCGCCTTGCCGTTCGCCGCGGCCCCCCTTGCGCTGATCATCGCCCCCACGCGCGAACTTGCGCTGCAGGTCAGCCGGGAACTGGGCTGGCTTTATGCCGGCACGGGCGCCCATGTGGCGACCTGCGTTGGCGGCATGGATTACCGCACCGAACGCCGGGCGCTGGAACGGGGCGCGCATATCGTCGTGGGCACCCCCGGTCGCCTGCGCGACCATATCGAGCGCGGGTCGCTCGATATCTCGGCGCTGCGGGCGGCGGTGCTGGATGAGGCGGACGAGATGCTCGACCTCGGTTTCCGCGAGGATCTGGAGTTCATCCTGTCCGAGGCGCCGACCGAGCGCCGCACGCTTCTCTTTTCCGCGACCGTGCCGAAAAGCATCGCCGAACTTGCCAAAAGCTATCAGCGCGACGCCGTGCGCATCACCACGCAGGCGGAGCGCAAGCAGCATGTGGACATCGCCTATCGGGCGCATATCGTGTCGCAGAAGGACCGCGAAAACGCGATCATCAATGTGCTGCGCTTTCATGAGGCGCGCAACGCCATCGTCTTCTGCGCCACCCGCTCGGGCGTGAACCACCTGACCGCGCGGCTGCACAATCGTGGCTTTTCGGTCGTGGCGCTTTCCGGTGAGCTCAGCCAGTCGGAGCGCAGCCATGCCCTGCAGGCGATGCGCGACGGACGGGCGCGCGTCTGTATCGCGACTGACGTTGCCGCGCGCGGCATCGACCTGCCGGGGCTCGAACTGGTGATCCATGCAGACCTGCCGCAGAACGCCGATGTGCTGCTGCACCGGTCGGGCCGGACCGGTCGGGCGGGGAACAAGGGCGTCAGCACGATCATCGCGACGCCCTCGGACCGGCGCAAGGCGGAACGCCTGCTGCAATGGGCAAAGGTCACGGCCGAATGGGCGCCGCCGCCCTCGGCCGATGAGGTGATCGCGCGCGACAATGCGCGCCTGATCGACCACCCGATCCTTGCCGACGATATCGCCGAGGATGAAACCGAGATGGTCGCGGCGCTTTTGGCGCAGCATGGGCCAGAGCGGATGGCGGCGGGCTTTCTTCGGCTGGTGCGGGCCAACCAGTCGGCGCCCGAGGAAATCGGCGCCGCCGATGCATCGCCCCGCCGGGCGGAATTCGGTGAAAGCGTCTGGGTGTCGCTGTCGGTCGGGCGGCGCGAGAATGCTGAGCCACGCTGGCTCTTGCCGATGCTCTGCCGGATCGGGCGGATCAGCCGCGACGATATCGGCGCGATCCGGGTGCAGGGCGCGGAAACCTGGGTGCAGATCGCCGGACATGCGGCGGACGGGTTCTGGAAGGCGCTCGGCCCCGATCGCAAGCTGGAAGAGGGCGTGACCGTGACGCCGATGGCCGCCGCGCCCGACATGGGGCCGCCGCCCGCGCGTGCGCCCCGAAGCCGTGACGGGGACGAGCGGAAGAAGTACGTCCCCCGCGCCGCGCGCCGCAACGACGACGGCCCGCGCACGGATCATGACACCCGCCCCCGCCGCGATCCGGAGCCCGAGCGCGCGGCCCCGGCCAAAGCACCGCGCGCCACCCGCGAAGAGGGCGCCCCGGCGGCCAAGACAAAATATGGATCGGGCAAGCCTGCCGCGACCAAGTCCTACGGTGGCAAGTCCTCGCCCTCCCGTTCGGGATCAAAGCCCGGGCCGAAACCTGCGGGCACCAAGGGTGAGGGTGGCAAGTTCACGCCCCGGTCCAAGGCGGGCGCGGCCCCGGCCCCGAAGAACCGCGCGGCCGACACGAGCAAGCGTTTCACGCCGCCGCGTCGCCCCAAGGCGTGAGGTAACGAGAGAGCGGCCGGCCGGTGCAAGTCATCGGCGGGCCGTTTGCAACCCGGCACATCTATTGTGACATCCCAGGCCCGCGCTGCGGCGGAGAAGGCGCTGTCGTGACATCCGCCACTACGGCTCGGCACCTTCCCGAGAGGGGGGCGGGCCAGCCCTCGGTGAGGGCTCGCCGACGACCTCAACCGGGCGGCCTGAAGTAACCTTGCAGGGCTCGTGTTTCTTCCAGGCTTCCCCGTGCCCGTGCCCGTGCCCGTGCCCGTCCCTGGCCATCGGCCGACGCTACGTCGACATTCGACCGCAGACGGCGGGCCTCAAGCGCGCGTGTCCAGCCAGATCGTGACAGGGCCGTCGTTCAGAAGGCTCACCGCCATGTCGGCACCGAAGATGCCATTCTGAACCGGAATGCCCAATGCGGCGAGGCGGGTCAAGAACACCTCATAGAGATGCCGCCCCATCTCGGGTGGTGCAGCGGCGGAAAAACCGGGGCGGTTTCCGCGAGAGGTATCGGCGGCAAGGGTGAACTGGCTGACGACCAGCGCCGCGCCCTGCATGTCGGTCAGTGACCGGTTCATCTTGCCCGCGTCGTCGCGAAAGATGCGCAGCCGCGCGATGCGGGCCGCAAGATGGGCGGCGTCATCCTCCTGATCGCCCGCCATCGCGCAGACAAGGATCAGAAGGCCGGGCCCGATTTCCCCGACGACGGCGTCATCGACACTGACGCATGCATGGCGCACCCGCTGCACGAGGGCGCGCATCAGCTCTCTCCGCCGATCAACTCGCGCGCGATCACCCGCAGGATCGGCCGCGCCTCGGCCTCGGTCATGCCGGGGCGCAGGCGCGGATCGTAAAGCATCTGAAGCAGCAATTCGTCATGGCGCGTCAGAAGGGCGAATTCCTCATCGTCGTTGAAGATCGAGGGCCGCGCCATCGGGCTGTCATTGGCAAGCCCCATGCCCTGTGCCAGTTCCTCGTGGATGCAGGACAGGCGCAAGAGATCCGGATGCTCGCCCCGGACAACCGCGATGGCATGGGCATAGGTGCTGGACCGCCCGCGCGAAAAGGCGAAGACGACGCAGAAGGTCTGGCGCGGCAGGCCCGTCACCGCGCGAACGGTCAGTTCGTCAAGCTCGGGCACGAGTTCCAGGAGACGGGGCCGGAAATCGCGCCGCTCATCCTCGTTCAGGATGAGGACGTGGAAATTCGCCTCTGTCTCGGTCTGACGGATCGGCACACCGGTCAGGGCCGAGAGCCGCGCCGCATAGGTCGCGACATTCGCCGCATCGACCTGCCGTTGCGCCGCCGGGATCGTGTCGCCAAAGACCACCTGCATCGCGATGGGCTGTTCCCAGCGCCGCAGCCGGGACGGGGCGGCCTGCGCCACCAACCGCCCGTCGCGCCGTGTATATTCGTCGTAAAGGGCGATGCGGACGAAATTGTCCACCAGTTGCCGTTCGTTGAAGGGCGTGTCCGGCCCGCCGCCATCCTGCCGCATGAGGCCCTGCGACAAAAGCCGCGCCTGGGCCTGGGCGTAAAACGCGCGCATCTCCTCGCTCGCGGTGGAGGGCGCCGGGTCGGCGGGGCGTTCGGGCCGGGGCTTCGGCGCGGTGGCGGGCGGGGGCGGCGGTTCAGGTTCGGGCACGGCGCAGGCCGCCAGAAGCAGCAGCACCAGCGGGGCAAGGATACGCAGGGGTCGTGACGGCAGCGCCGGGGCCATGAGCATCAGCCCTCCCGCACAGGGGTGGCGCGGGACGCGGCAAGGGTGTCGCGCAGGCGCGCCTCAAGCTGCAGGAGCTCCTGCTCGGCGGCGGCCCGGCGGGCCTTGCCTTCATCGGCGATGCGCAGGCTGTCCTCGATCGTGGCGATCAGGGTCTCATTCGCCTGACGCACCGCGTCGATGTCGAAGACGCCCCGCTCCATCTCGGTGCGGACGGTCTGGTTTGCCTGGCGCAGGTTTTCGGCATTGGCGCGCAGCAGGTCGTTTGTCAGGTCGGTTGCATCGCGGACGACCTCGGCCGCCTCGCGAGAGCGCTGGATCGTCACCGCCTGCGCAAGCTGCGTTTCCCAAAGGGGCACGGTGTTGACCAGCGTCGAGTTGATCCGCGACACCAGCGACTTGTCGTTTTCCTGCACCAGCCGGATCGATGGAAGCGATTGCATCGTCACCTGCCGCGTCAGGCGGAGGTCATGCACGCGCCGTTCCAGATCATCGCGCAGCGCGCGCAGGTCGCGCAGTTCCTGGGCGCGGATCACCTGCGCATCGGGGCCTGCCGCCGCGACGGCGCGCTCAGCCTCGGGGATCGTGACCTCATCGAGTTCACGCAGTTTCTCCTCGCCGGCGGCGATGTAGAGCGCGAGTTCCCGGTAAAAGGCCAGCGTGCGTTCATAAAGAAGGTCAAGGGCGCGGATATCCTTGAGCAGGCGATGTTCATGCCCAAGCAGGCTGTCGGTGATCCGGTCGATCTGGGTCTGCACGGTCTCATACCGCGCGGCGAACTTGGCCATCGGTGCGGCGCGCCCTGTCAGCCTTTCCCACCAGCTGGGATCGCGCCGCAGGTCGAGTTCCGAGACGGAAAACCCGCGGATCGTGGTTACGATCTCGCGCAGCGATTCGCCTGCCGGGCCGGTATCCTTGTTGCGGACATCCGCCAGCATGGATTGGCTGATTTCCTGCAATTCCCGCTGGGCGCCTGCGCCAAAGGACAGGACGGTGCCGCTGTTGCCCAGGTCGATCTCGGCCATGCGGGCGCGGATCTTTTCCGCGGTGGCGGGGTCAAGCGTGCCCCTGTCCACGGGTTCCGCCTCTGGCAGGGGCAAGGTCCGGGCGTCGAGCGCGTCGATTTCGGGCTGGATGAGGCGGGCCTTGTCGGTCGTCTTGTCTGACATCATGCATCCTTTCCGGGATCAACCGCGGCTTCTGTCGCGGGTTCCGCCACGCCCTGCCTCTTCTGCAGACACGGCCTCTTGTGCAAGGCGGTCGCGCAGCACGTCGATTTCTATGCGCAGGTCCGTCCGGTCGTTTTCGATCAGGCGTTCGGCCTTGGCGGCAAAGCTCTGTTCCAGATCAGCCAACAGGCCGAGGTAGTCCGCCCGGGCCTGCGGGTTCGGCCCATGGGCCACCAGCGTCGCATAGCGGTCGGTCGCATCCCGCGCGCCCTGAAGATAGACGCCCAGATAGCGGCGCGCGGCGGGCAGGTCTCGGGGGTCTTCCTCGACCCTGCGGAACATGCGGCGGGCGGTCGACTGAAAGCGGGCGACCTCAAGGCTCAGATCCCGGTCGGCGAGCGCGGCTGCAACCTCGCTCATGGCGGTCAGTTGCGCCTCGGCCTCGGCAAGGCTGCGCAACGCGCGCTCGGTCTCGGGGCGGGCGGCACCCTCGGGGCGCTTGTCGCGCAGCGGGTCGGGACCAAAGGCCACAAGATGCAGGGCCAGACCGGCGACCGCATAGATCGCCGCGTTCGCCGGCGCCGTCACCGGCCAGGTGGCAAGCCCAAGCCCAAGTCCCGTCGCCACCGCGGCAAAGATCTTGCGCGGGATCGCGGGCCTGCGTGCGGCGCTGCGCAGGTCATAGGTCTTGTGGGCGATCACCCCGTGCCGCGTCAGCCAGGCGGCCCCCAGCAGCATCGCAAGCGCGAGGGTGGAAAAGAGCATTGTCTGCGCTTCCTGGAACGGCGCGCGGACGGCAAGGGGCAGGGGGGCGACAAAGAGCAGCGCCGCGCCAAAGCCAGCCCGCACCTTCGGCCCGGGATCGGGGCGCCGGCCTGCGATGCGGTCAAGGATCGCGCCAAAGCCGCCGGATACTGCCATCTCAGCGTCCCCCGGTGCAGGCCACAAAGAGGATAAGCATGAAAAGCATGAAGAAGGCGAGCCTCTGAAGCCCCTTTCCGGTCATGATTTCCCCATGCTCTGCGATCCACTGACGGTTGTCGTCAATATAGGTCCCCCATGGCCGGGCTGCCACCGCAAAGCGGCGCGAAATATGCTTATCGCGACCGCGTGGTGCCTTTGCCACGGGGCGAACCGGAGGGTGTGCCGCTCGGGCGACCGGTTCCCGGCCCGGTTGTGCCGCGCGCCGGGTGGGCCTTGGTATGTCCGGGCTTCGGCGGTTTGGGGCCCGCCTTCGACGGTGCGGGAGGATTTCCCGCCTTCGGCGCCGGTGTCGCTTTGTCCGTGCTCCGCCTGGGTGCTGCGCCCTTCTCCGTCGGACGGGGCTTGTCGCTGCCGGGCGCCCTGGGCTGCGGGCGTGGGGGGCGGCGGGCGCCCCGCGCGGTGCCGGTGTCATCGGCGGGGCCGGCAAGCCCCAGTTGTTCGCGCAGGGTCTTCTGCCGGATTTCCTGAACCTCTCCGGGCTGCATCTCGCCCAGCTTGAACGGGCCATAGCTGACCCGGATCAGGCGGTTGACCTTGAGGCCCACGGCCTCCATCGCGCGGCGGATTTCGCGGTTGCGGCCCTCGCGCAGCCCGACCGTCAGCCAGGCATTCGCGCCTTGCTGCCTGTCCAGTGTCACGACCATTCCCTGAAACCGTTCGCCCTCGACCGTGATGCCCTTGCGCAGGGGGTCGAGCATCGCCTCGGTCGGGGTGCCGTTGACCCGGACGCGATACTTGCGCAGCCAGCCCGTCGCCGGCAGTTCCAGCCGCCGCTTGATCTCGCCGTCATTCGTGAGCAGCAGCAACCCTTCGGAATTGAGGTCGAGCCGCCCGACCGACATCACCCGCGGCATGTCCTCGGGCAGGTTGTCGAAAACGGTTTCGCGTCCCTTTTCGTCCCTGGCCGAGGTCACAAGGCCAAGCGGCTTGTAGTAAAGCCACATCCGCGCCGGCTCCGGAGCCGCGACCGGCTTGCCGTCGACAAGGATGTTGTCCCTGGGCGTGACGTTCAGCGCGGGGCTGTCGATCTTGTGGCCGTTCACGCTGACGCGCCCCGCCTCGATCAGCTTTTCGGCCTCGCGGCGCGATGCCACGCCCGAACGCGCCAGCACCTTGGCGATGCGTTCCCCGGTCGTGTCTGCCATGATCCGCTCCAATCCTCGTTTCCTGTCCTCTAGCGGCAATCGGGCGGCAGCGAAAGGCTTGCGCGCTGTGACGCCTTGGGCGATGGAAGATGCGATGAGCCCGTTCCGCAGTCATATGGCCCTGGCGCTGGAGGCCGCCGCCGCGGCAGGCGCGCGCGGCGAGGTGCCCGTGGGTGCCGTGCTGGTCGATCCGGCGGGACGTGTCCTTGCCGCCGACGGGAACCGGACGCGGGAACGGTCCGACCCCACCGCCCATGCGGAAATCCTCGTCCTGCGCGCAGCCTGCGCCGCCGCCGGGTCCGAGCGCCTGCCGGGCCACAGCCTTTACGTCACGCTTGAACCCTGCCCGATGTGTGCGGCTGCCATCGCCGCCACCCGCATCGCGCGGCTTTACTATGGCGCGGCGGACCCGAAATCGGGCGGCATCGCCCAGGGGCCCCGGGTCTTTTCGCATCCGCAATGCCATCACATTCCCGACGTATATGACGGTATCGACGCGCCGGCGGCCGAACGCCTGCTGCGAGAGTTTTTTGAGAGGTTGCGCTGATGGACTGGACCCGCCCGATCAATGCCTATTGCGAACGGCTCGACGCCAGCTACTGGGCCGAGCCGGTGAACGCCGTTACCAACGCGGCCTTCCTGATCGCCGCCTTCATCATGTGGCGGCGCGTGCGTGGCCTGGGCCTGCCGCTGGCGAATGTCCTTGTCGCGATCCTTGCGGTGATCGGCGTCGGAAGCTTCCTCTTTCACACCCATGCGACGGCCTGGGCCTCGACCGCCGATGTGATCCCGATCGTCCTCTTCATCCTTGTCTACATCTTCACGGCGAACCTGCATTACTGGGGCTTGCCGATCTGGGCCGCGTTGGGGCTCACGCTGCTCTTCTTTCCCTACGCCGCCTTGGCCGCGCCGGTGTTGCAGGCCGCCATACCGGGTCTGGGCGGGTCTGCGGCCTATGGCACGGTCGCGGCTCTGATCGTGATCTACGGGATCTTGCTGATGCGCCGACACCCGGAGACGGGCCGGGGCCTCTTGATCGGGGCCGCGATCCTCTGCGCCTCGATCACCTTCCGGGCGCTGGACCAGCCGCTTTGCGATGCCTTTCCGCTGGGGACGCATTTCATGTGGCACATCCTGAACGGCACCATGCTGGGCTGGATGATCGAGGTCTATCGCCGTCACATGCTTGCAGCGCGGGCCGCGCGGGGCTAAACGAACCGGAACCGAGAACGGAGACCTCCATGTCCATCGACATCGACACCGCACGGCGGGTGGCGAAACTCGCCCGGATCAAAGTTGAGGAAGGCGACCTGCCCGCGCTGGCAGGCGAGCTTTCGAACATCCTCACCTTCATGGAGCAGCTGAACGAGGTCGATGTCGAAGGCGTCGAGCCGATGACATCGGTGACCCCGCAGCGGCTCAAGCGGCGGGCGGATGTGGTGACCGATGGCGGGATGCAGGAAAAGGTCCTGTCGAACGCGCCCGATGCGCGTGAAGGGTTCTTTGCCGTGCCGAAGGTGGTGGAATGAGCGATCTGAACAAACTGACCATCGCGGCGGCGCGCGACGCGCTGCGCAAGGGTGACGTGACCGCGGTGGAACTGACCGAGGCCTGCGTTTCGGCGGTCGAAGGGGCGGGCAGGCTCAACGCCTTTGTCCACCGGACGCCGGAGATCGCGCTGGAACAGGCGCGGGCCGCGGATGCCCGGATCAAGGCAGGCGACGCGCCCGCCATGTGCGGCATCCCGCTGGGCATCAAGGACCTTTTCTGCACGCGCGGCGTGGCCAGCCAGGCCGCGAGCGGTATTCTGGAAGGCTTTCGCCCCGAATACGAATCCACCGTGACCCAGCAGCTCTGGGATGCAGGCGCGGTGATGCTGGGCAAGCTGAACATGGACGAATTCGCCATGGGCAGCTCGAACGAAACATCGGTCTATGGCAATGCGATCAACCCGTGGAAACGGCAGGGCGATGATACCGATCTGACGCCGGGCGGATCCTCGGGCGGCTCGGCCTCGGCCGTGGCGGCGGATCTTTGTCTTGCGGCGACGGGGACGGATACCGGCGGCTCGATCCGTCAGCCCGCGGCCTTTACCGGCATCGTGGGGATCAAGCCGACCTATGGGCGGTGTTCGCGCTGGGGCGTGGTGGCGTTTGCGTCGTCGCTCGACCAGGCGGGGCCGATGGCCAAAACGGTACGCGACGCGGCGATCATGCTGGGCGCCATGTCGGGCCATGATCCGAAGGATTCTACCAGCGCCGATCTCGCCGTTCCGGATTTCGAAGCGATGCTGACCGGCGATATCCGTGGCAAGCGGATCGGCATTCCCCAGGAATACCGGATGGAGGGGATGCCCGCCGAGATCGAAAAGCTCTGGTCCGACGGCGCGGCGATGCTGCGCGCTGCCGGGGCCGAGATCGTCGACATCAGCCTGCCGCATACGAAATACGCGTTGCCGGCCTATTACGTGATTGCCCCGGCCGAGGCGTCCTCGAACCTCGCCCGGTATGACGGGGTGCGCTATGGCCATCGTGCGCGGCTGTCGCAGGGCGACGGCATCACCGAGATGTATGAAAAAAGCCGCGCCGAAGGGTTCGGAACCGAGGTGCAGCGCCGGGTGATGATCGGCACCTATGTCCTCTCGGCCGGGTTCTACGACGCCTATTACAACCGCGCCCGCAAGGTGCGGACGCTGATCAAGCGCGACTTCGAGAACGCCTTTGCCACGGGGATCGACGCGATCCTGACACCGGCGACGCCTTCGGCTGCCTTCGGGCTGGGCGAGGTCGCCGATCCGGTGGCGATGTATCTGAACGACGTCTTTACCGTGACGGTGAACCTTGCCGGGCTGCCGGGGGTTGCGGTTCCGGCGGGGCTTGATGCGCAGGGGCTGCCGCTTGGGCTGCAACTGATCGGCCGCCCGTGGGAAGAGGGCGATCTTCTCAATGTCGCGCATGTGATCGAAGAGGCTGCGGGTTTTGTTCACAAACCCGCGAAATGGTGGTAACTGCCCCCGATCATAGGGACAGGAAGTCGAGGAACGACATGCGTTTTGCCATGGCAGTGGTTGGTTTCGTGGCACTTGCTGCCTGCCAGGGTGGCGGTCAGGACGGCTATAACGAATTCATGCGGGAACGGAGCGCGGGCGGCCCGTCGGCGGCCAGCAGCTATTCCCCGATCACCGGTGCGCCGGTAAGCTCGGGGCCGATCGGCGCTGCCCCGGCGAACAGCTTCGATACCGCCCAGGCGGGGCAGGCCGGTGCTCCGCGCATTTCCGACGAACAGGATTTCGATGCTGTCGCCGCGCGCGAATCCATCGAGAGCGACCGGGAGCGGCTGGAGCGTCAGCGCGCCCAATATGTCTTTATCGAGCCGACGGCCCTGCCGGACCGGCCCAATGCCGACGGTCCGAACATCATCCAGTACGCGCTTTCGACCCGCAACAATCCGGGCGACACGATCTATCGCCGGATGAACCCGCTGCGGTTCTCGCAGGCGGAACGGGCCTGTGCCCAGTTCACCACGCAGGATCAGGCGCAGCTTGAATTCCTGCGGCGCGGCGGGCCGGAACGTGACCCGATGAACGTGGACCCCGACGGTGACGGCTTTGCCTGCTGGTGGGATCCGCGGCCCTATCGCGCTGCCATGCGCTGATTTGACGGCAGGTCTTTCACCCAATCACGGCCCGCGCCGGGACGGTCTGCGCCCCGAACTGATCGTCCTGCACTTCACCGCGATGCAAAGCCATGAGGCGGCGCGCGCGCGGCTTTGCGACCCCGGGGCCGAGGTCTCGGCGCATTACCTCATATCCTCACGGGGAGAGGTCGATCTTCTGGTGCCTGAAGACAGGCGGGCCTGGCACGCCGGGCAGGGCGAGTGGGGCGGGCGCGGTGACGTCAATTCCCGTTCCATCGGGATCGAGCTGGACAATGACGGCGCCTCGCCCTTTCCGGAACCGCTGATGGCGGCGCTGGAGGTGCTCCTGCCCGGCATCATGGCCCGCTGGTCGATCGCCCCGGAGGGCGTGATCGCCCATTCCGACATGGCGCCCCTGCGCAAGGTCGATCCGGGGCCCAGGTTCGACTGGCGGCGGCTGGCGCGGCAGGGCCTTTCGGTCTGGCGGGAACCCGGCGCCCCCGTGCCGCTTGATCCCGTTCCGCTCGATCCCGTTCGGTTCGTCGCAGACGCGCGGCGCTTCGGTTATCCGGATCTGCCGGCGGACATCCTGCTTGCTGCGGTCCGTCTGCGGTTCCGGCCTTGGGGGCGGGGGCCGCTGTCGGGGGCAGACATGGCGGTGATGGCCGATCTTGCGCGGCGCTTCCCGGTTGACGTGGAAGATGCAAGGGCCTAAGCGGGGCGCGCGCGGATGGCTGGATGACCGCGTGCCCGCAAGGGTGCGAGGAAAGTCCGGACTCCATGAAGCAAGGGTGCCGGGTAACGCCCGGCCGGGGTAACCCGAGGGAAAGCGCCACAGAGAAGAGACCGCCCATGCCTGCATGGGTAAGGGTGAAACGGTGGGGTAAGAGCCCACCGCGGGACGGGCAACCGGACCGGCACGGCAAGCCCCACCCGGAGCAATGCCGAATAGGGGCCTCGCGCGGTGCACGTCCGGCAACGGATACGGCCCGCAGGGACGCTTCAGCCCAGAGGCCCGGGTTGGCAGCTAGATCCCGTCGGTAACGGCGGGGGCAGATGAATGGTCATCCAGGAACTTTGTTCCAGACAGAATCCGGCTTACAGGCCATCCGCGCGCGTTTAATGCTGGACAGGGTTGTCCACTCTCGCTCATGTTGAAGCTTCAGGTTGTGGGGGTGTGCGATGCGAGGGAACGCGGCGGTCCGTCCGGAAAGGTTCAATCCCCTAGAAGAGGCGCATAAGGCAGACCTTCCGGTGCTGCCATGTGAGGCGCCCGCGGCCCTGATGGCCGTGCTTGCGGCATCCGGTGACAGCATCATGCTGATCGGCCGGGAAGGCCGTCTGGAATACGTGAGCGCGAATGGTCTGCGCAACTTTGACGTGTCCGACCGGACCGAGGTTCTGGGGCTGCCCTGGCTGCGGTTCTGGCCGCCCGAGGCACATGGCGTCGTGGCTGAAGCGCTGGAACAGGCACGCATGGGTCAGGGCACGCGGTTCAGCGCGCTTTGCCCCACCTGGACGGGGCGGGAGAAATGGTGGGACGTGTCGGTCGCGCCACTGATGCCCGCGATGATGCAGGCGGGGGCCGAACCGCGTCACATCCTGGCGGTCGCGCGTGACGTGACGCAGCTGGAAACCGAACGCGCGTCCAGGGACCGCGAGGCGGAGCTCCAGGATCTGCGCCTGCGCGAGGCCGATCACCGGATCAAGAACAGCCTTTCGATGGTGGTTGGGCTCTTGCGGATGCAGGCGCGCCAGTCCGATCCGCAGGTGGCCGCACGGCTGCAGGATGCCGCCGCGCGGGTGATGACCATCGCCAAGGTGCATGACCGGCTCTACCGCTCGGGCGGCGGGCGCACCATGGCGCTGGACGAATTCCTCGGGCCGCTTTGTCGCGACGTGCTTGCCTCGGCAGGTGGCCGGCTGCGCCTGTCGGCGCGGGTCGCGCCGCTGACCGTGGGGGCGGATACCGGGCTTTCCATCGGCCTTCTGGTGGCCGAGCTTGCCGCGAATGCCGCCCGCCACGGGTTCGCCGCCGGCGCCGCAGGGGATCTGACGGTGCTGTTCGACATGGCCGGCGGCGACTGCGAACTGCGCATCGCCGATAACGGGCGGGGCTTGCCCGAAGGCTTCGATCCGGCGGGGCAGTCCGGCCTCGGGATGCGGCTCGTGCTGGGGATGGTGGGACGGCTTGGCGGCAGCCTTGTCTGCGAGAACCAGCCAGAGGGGGGCGCGGCGTTTGTGATCCGCTTTCCGCGCCCGTTGGGTTGATTCCCGGTTGACTCGCCCTGTCGCTTGCGTAAAAGGCGGGCTTCAAGGATTTCGCGGGCGGTCTGCCGTCCGTCTGCAGGAGATATGACATGGCGAAGCCGACGACGATCAAGATCCGTCTGAACTCGACGGCGGGCACCGGGCACTTCTATGTGACCAAGAAGAACGCCCGCACGATGACCGAAAAGATGACCGTGCGGAAATACGACCCGGTTGTCCGTCAGCACGTGGAATACAAGGAAGGCAAGATCAAGTAATCTTGCGCCCTTTCGGATTTGACGAAGCCGCGCCCCTGCGCGGCTTTTGTCGTTTGGCGGCCCGCTCTTGCGGGCGCTCCTGCGCGGGGTCGCGGGATAATGCCGAGCCGCCTGACCCCTTTCGGCGGTCGCTCGCCGGGGGTTTTGCGTCCCGCGCCCGTCTTTCCTAGGTTGGTGTCAGCCCACCCGCGCATCCCGCGTGGGACAGGCATCGACCAGAGACAGGAGAACATCATGCAGTTCACCAAGACCCTTTCCTCCGCCGCCGTCGCCCTTGGCTTCACCGCCGGCGGTTTCGCCCTTCCCGCCCTGGCCCAGGACGCCCCCCTTGCCCCCGAGGCGCAGGCCCCGGTCGAGGCGCCGCTCGCGCCTGAGGCGCAGGCCGGCACGGCCTACACCAATGAGGCGCTGACGGCCTTCGTGCAGGCGGCCCTTGCGGTGAATGAGGTCGACCAGCGCTATCAGGCGCAGGTGATGGAGGCGCAGGACCCGGCCGTCCAGCAAGAACTGATCGAAAGCGCGAATGCAGAGATGATCCAGGCGGTCGAAGAGACCCCGGGCATCACGCTTGAGGAATACATGGAGATCGGCCAGGCCGCCGAGGCTGACCCCGAACTCAACGCCCGTCTGATCGCGATGGTGCAAGAGGTTCAGGGCGGTGCGGCGACCCAGATCGAATAAGGCATCCCTTGCCTGACAGGGGGGCGGGGTCATCACCCCGCCCTTTTTCATGCGCGGCTGCTCTCAGGCCGCCACGCTATGGCGCACCATGACCAGATCGACGATGTCCAGCATGATGCGGTTCAGCTCATAATCCTTGGGGGTGTAGACTGCGGCGACGCCGAGCTTGCGCAATTCTGCCGCGTCCTCGTCGGGAATGATGCCGCCCACGACCACGGGGATGTCCAGATCATGGTCGCGCAGGGTCTGCAAAAGCTCCTCCACCAGCGGCAGATGAGAGCCCGAGAGGATCGAGAGACCGATCACATGGGCCCGCTGTTCCTCGGCCGCGCGCACGATTTCCGAGGGTGTCTGGCGGATGCCGTCATAGCGGAAATCCATCCCGCAATCCCGCGCCCTTGCCGCGATCTGTTCGGCGCCGTTGGAATGGCCGTCAAGCCCGGGCTTGCCCACCAGCAGCGACAGGCGACGCCCCAGCCGGCCCGAGGCGCGGTCGACCGCCTCGCGCACCGGCTCAAGCCCTTCCGTGCGGTTCGACGGGGAGGATGAGAGGCCGGTCGGCCCCCGGTATTCGCCATGGATCGCGCGCATGACGCCGGCCCATTCGCCCGTCGTGACCCCCGCGCGGGCGGCGGCGACAGAGGCCGGCATGATGTTCTCGCCACGTGCGGCGGCGTCGCGCAGCGCAGCCAGTGCCGCGCGTACGGCGGCGGCGTCGCGCCCGGCGCGCCAGTCGGTCAGACGCGCGATCTGGTCGGCCTCTGCCTCTGCCTCGGCCTGCATGACGGCATCCGAGCCCGCTCCAAGCGGCGAAGGCACACCCTCGGTCCAGCGGTTCACGCCCACCACCGTGCTTTGGCCCGTTTCAATGGCCTGCAGTCGCGCGCTGTTCGATTCCACCAGCCGCGCCTTCATGTAGTCGATCGCGGCGACCGCGCCGCCCATCCCCTCGATCAGCGCCAGTTCGGCGCGCGCGCCCTCTTTCAGCTCCGTGACCTTGCGCTCGATCGCCGGGTTGCCGTCAAAGAGATCATCATATTCCAGCAGGTCGGTTTCATAGGCCAGGATCTGCTGCATCCGCAGCGACCACTGCTGGTCCCAGGGGCGGGGCAGCCCCAGCGCCTCGTTCCAGGCCGGAAGCTGGACCGCGCGCGCCCGCGCCTTTTTCGACAGCGTCACCGCCAGCATCTCGATCAGGATGCGATAGACGTTGTTCTCCGGTTGCTGCTCCGTCAGGCCGAGGCTGTTGACCTGAACGCCATAGCGGAACCGGCGATAGCGCGGATCGGTCACGCCATACCGCCCGGCGCAGATTTCGTCCCAGAGATCGACAAAGGCGCGCATCTTGCAGAGTTCGGTCACGAACCGGATGCCCGCATTCACAAAGAACGAGATACGCCCGACCATCGTCGGAAATTCCGCCGCCGGCACCTTGTCGCGCAGATCGTCCAGCACCGCGCAGGCGGTGGCGAGCGCAAAGGCCAGTTCCTGTTCCGGTGTCGCGCCGGCCTCTTGCAGGTGGTAGGAGCAGACGTTCATCGGGTTCCAGCGCGGCAGATGGGCCTGCGTATAGGCCGCCACGTCGGTAATCAGCCGCAGGCTGGGGCGTGGTGGGCAGATATAGGTGCCCCGGCTCAGGTATTCCTTGATGATGTCGTTCTGCACCGTGCCCTGAAGCGCCGCGACATCGGCGCCCTGTTCCTCGGCCACCGCGATATAGAGCGCAAGCAACCAGGGCGCCGTCGCGTTGATGGTCATCGAGGTGTTCATCTGCTCCAGCGGGATACCGGCAAAGAGCGTGCGCATGTCGCCCAGATGCGCGACAGGCACCCCGACCTTGCCGACCTCACCGCGCGCGAGGGGGTGATCGCTGTCATACCCCGTCTGGGTGGGAAGGTCGAAGGCCACCGAAAGCCCCGTCTGCCCCCGCGCCAGATTGGTGCGGTAAAGCGCGTTCGAGGCGGCGGCGGTCGAATGGCCGGCATAGGTCCGGAACAGCCAGGGTGGGTCACGATCTGCCGGCATGAGCGGCTCCATATCTTGCGCGCAATAAAGTTGCGCCTCTGTCTCAATATGCGCGATTTTGCTGCGCAGTCAATTCGCCGCAGTGCAGAACGGCCTGATTTACGCGGCGCCGGTTTCGCCTTATGAGCTTGTGCATGACCGGGACAGTTACCCTTCCTGTCTGGCTTGTGGTGCTGGCCCTGCTTTTTGCTGCGGTGGCGGTACTCGACTGGATTCTCGTGCCCTCCGTGCGCTGGTTCTTCCGGCGGCGGATGGAACGTGCGGTGGCGGAACTGAACAAGCGTCTGATCCGGCCGATCCAGCCCTTCAAGCTGATGCGCCGTCAGGACATGATCATGCGGCTTATCTATGACCCCAAGGTCATGGAGGCCGTCGCCCAATATGCCGATGAAAAGGGCGTCCCCCAGAACGTCGCGTTTCAGCAGGCCCGGCGCTATGCGCGCGAGATCGTGCCCGGCTTTTCCGCAGGCACCTATTTCGGCTTTGCGATCCGGGTGGCGCGCTGGCTTTCGCGGCTGCTTTACCGGGTGCGGCTCGGGCAGTATGACGAGGCGGCGTTTCGCGCCATCGACCCGCGCGCCACGGTCATCTTCGTGATGAACCACCGCTCGAACATGGATTACGTGCTGGTGACCTATCTGGTCGCCGAACGATCCGCCCTGTCCTATGCCGTGGGGGAATGGGCGCGGGTCTGGCCGCTGCAGCGGCTGGTGCGGGCGATGGGGGCCTATTTCATCCGGCGGCGTCACCTCAGCCCGCTCTATCGCCGGGTGTTGGCGCGATACGTGCAGATGGCGACCGCCGAAGGCGTGACACAGGCGATCTTTCCCGAAGGCAGCCTGAGCCGGACGGGGGCGGTCGGCCCGGCCAAGAAGGGGCTCCTGCACTACATCCTTTCGGATTTCGACCCCCATGACGGCAAGGATGTGGTCTTTGTGCCGGTCGCGCTCAACTACGACCGGATCATCGAGGATCGGGCGCTGGTCGCCGCACGTCAGGCGGGCACCAACCGGTTCGCGGTGCGGCCGTCGCTCATGCTGCGGTATTTCGGCCGCCTGATCTGGTTGCGGCTGCGGGGGCAGTTCCACCGCTTTGGCTATGCGGCGGTCAGCTTCGGCGCCCCCCTGTCCCTGACGGAGTTCGTGCTGGCCGACCGTGACGCCGGGACCGACAGGCTGGCCGAAACGCTGATGCAGCGCATCCGGACGGTGATGCCCGTCCTGCCCGTGCCGCTTCTGGCCCGCGCGGTCGAAGAGGCCGGCGGACGCGCCACCGAAGAGGCGTTGCGCCTGCGTTACAACGCATTGCTCGGCGCGGCCGATCCTGCGCGAAAGGGTGCGCTCGCGGACGATCCCGCGGAACAAACCTTTGCGATGGCGGTAGACACCTTGCTGGAGCGGCGAATTCTGCGCCGCGAGGGCGACGCGCTTTGCCTCGACCCGGCCCAGACGGCGCTTCTGGCATTCTACGCGGCCTCGGTTCAGGAGGCTGAAAATCCGTAAAGCAACAAAATTACCTGACAGCAACAAAAGTTGTTGCTAAATTACTTTGCCTGTCCTATCTCCCCGATAAGCGCTGCAGCGCAGCACGAGAGGAGGTCCGTATGGCACTTGATACACGTTCCGGCATCGAGCCCTATGAGGCGCCGCAAAAAGACCTTTACGACCTGGGGGAAATGCCCCCGCTGGGCCATGTGCCGCGGCAGATGTATGCCTGGACGATCCGCCGCGAACGCCATGGTGAGCCCGATACCGCCATGCAGGTCGAGATCGTCGATACGCCCGAAATCGACAGCAACGAGGTTCTGGTGCTCGTGATGGCCGCGGGCGTGAACTACAACGGCGTCTGGGCGGCGTTGGGCGTGCCGATCAGCCCCTTCGACGGTCACAAGCAACCCTATCACATCGCCGGGTCCGACGCGTCGGGCATCGTGTGGAAGGTGGGTGACAAGGTCCGCCGCTGGAAGGTGGGGGATGAGGTCGTCATCCACTGCAACCAGGATGACGGCGACGATGAGGAATGCAACGGCGGCGACCCGATGTTTTCGCCCAGCCAGCGGATCTGGGGCTATGAAACGCCGGACGGATCCTTCGCGCAATTCACGCGGGTGCAGGCGCAGCAGTTGATGCATCGCCCCCGCCACCTGAGCTGGGAGGAAAGCGCCTGCTATACCCTGACGCTCGCCACGGCCTACCGGATGCTTTTCGGGCATGAACCGCATGACCTCAAGCCGGGGCAGAACGTGCTGGTCTGGGGCGCCTCGGGCGGGCTCGGCTCCTACGCGATCCAGCTGATCAACACGGCCGGGGCCAATGCGATCGGGGTGATATCCGAAGAGGACAAGCGCGAATTCGTCATGTCCCTGGGCGCGAAGGGGGTCATCAACCGCAAGGAATTCCGCTGCTGGGGCCAGATGCCCAAGGTCGGTACCCCGGAATACAAGGAGTGGTTCAACGAGGCACGCCGCTTTGGCAAGGCGATCTGGGACATCACCGGCAAGGGCAACAATGTCGATGTGGTGTTCGAGCACCCGGGCGAGGCGACCTTTCCCGTCTCCGTCTTCGTGGTCAAGCGGGGCGGCATGGTCGTGATCTGCGCCGGGACGACGGGCTACAACCTCACCTTCGACGTGCGCTATCTCTGGATGCATCAAAAGCGGGTGCAGGGCAGCCATTTCGCCAACCTCAAGCAGGCGAGCGCCGCAAACCAGCTGATGATCGAGCGGCGTCTGGACCCCTGCATGTCCGAGGTTCTGGGCTGGGACGAAATCCCCGCTGCCCATATGAAGATGCGCCGGAACGAGCACAAGCCGGGCAATATGGCGGTGCTGGTGCAGGCCCCGCGCACCGGCCTGCGGACATTCGCCGACACGCTGGAGGCCAGCCGGGAGCGGTGAGCCCTGAAGGCGGGTTGATGCTGGAACATGGCGTGAACCCGCGCTAGGGTCAGGCCATGACGCTTGCCCAGCCCGCGACCCAGCTTGCCCTCTCCGACGATCAGGCCGAAGCCTATGATCGCGTGGCCGATCTTCTGGCGCGCTCGGGGGTCGATCTGGCGGAAGGCATGACCATGCCGGACCCGGGCGATGGCGCGCCCGTTCTCGCCGTGCTCGGCCGCGCCGGTTCGGGGAAGACCATGCTTCTGGCCGCCCTGACCCGTGCCCTGACCGAAGCGGGGGTCGAGATCGTCTCGGGCGATTATGAGGGGCGCCGCCGCAAGGAACGGCGGACGCTGGCCATCCTTGCCCCCACGAACAAGGCCGCCAGCGTGCTGCGGCACCGGGGCGTGCCGGCGACGACCATCCACCGCATCCTCTATACGCCCGTTTACGACCCGGAATATGAACGCATCGCGGAATGGCTTGCCGGCAGCGGCGACCGTCCGGTGATCGAGGGGCTGACCGATCAGGCCCTGGATCGCGCGCGCGCCTTCTACGATGCGGTGAAATCCATTCCCGGCGCGCTGGCCTCGGCCGGGCTGCGGGGGTCGGATTTCATCCGTGGCTGGAAACGGCGCGAGGAACCGCTGGATATCGGCTTCGTCGACGAAAGCTCGATGCTCGATGAACGTCAGTTCGAGGACCTGAAGGAGATCTTTCCCACGCTGATCCTCTTTGGCGACCCGGCGCAGCTTGCGCCTGTCGGCCTCTCGGGGGAAATGGCGTTCGACCGGTTGCCCAAGGACCGCCAACTGCATCTGAGCCGCATCCACCGGCAGGCCGAGGGGAACCCGATCCTCGATCTGGCCCACGCCCTGTCGGACGACGCGCTGACATTCGAAGGTTTCGAGCGGATGATCGAGGACGCCGCGCGGCGCGACCCGCGCGTGATCGTCGCTGAACGGGTCGAGGCGGGGCTGATGGCCCGCAGCCCGGTCCTTGTCTGGCGCAACGCGACGCGCATCCGCCTGATCACCGCGTTCCGGGCCGCCTATGGCGCGCCTGCCGATGCGCTGCTGCCCGGCGAGCCACTGATCTGCGACGGGATCGAACTGCCGCTGAAGCACCGCAAGAAACGCATCGACCTGGAGGCGCGCGGCCTGATCAAGGGGGCGCAGGTCATCTATCTCGGTCCCGGACGCAAGCCCGGTTTTTCCCGGCTGCATGTCATCGGCGCCGAGGAACCGCAGGTCTCGGCCGCCTGGATCGTCAAGATCGAACTGCCGGATGAGGAAGAACCATTTATCCCCTTCGCGGCGCGGATGGGCGCGGCCTTTCTGCACGGGGCGGCGGTGACGATCCACAAGGCGCAGGGGTCGCAATGGGAAAACGTGCAGGTCTTTGCGCCGGATCTCTGGGCGGCCTCGCGCGCGGGGCGGATGGAATCCGGGGTGCCGTTGTGGAAACGGCTTGCCTATGTCGCCATCACCCGCGCGGAGCAGCGGCTTTACTGGGTCACGCGGAACCGGCTGGCCCGGCCGCAGACGCCGCTGACGATCGACGATCTCCGGCAGGGCGCGGCGCCCCTGGAACTCGACAGCGGCGATGAGGCTGGTCTTTGACCCGCGCGCTGCTATCCTTGCCGGAAAGAGGGAGACCCCATGCGCTGCGTATTCGTCCAGTTCCGCTGTGCCCCCGGCAAGACCTATGAGGTCGCCGAGGCGATCCATGACCGGGAGCTTGTGTCAGAGCTTTATTCCACATCCGGGGAATGGGACCTGATCGCCAAGATCTACATTCCCGACGGCGAAGATGTGGGGCAGTTCCTGAACCGGAGCCTGTTCGATCTGCCGGGCATCACGCGCACCCTGACGACGATGACCTTCCGCACATTCTAGCCGCGCGCATAGCGGAACACGGCCGAGGCCGCCCAGCCCGCCATCACCGCCACGAGGATCGAGATGATCCCGTAAAGCAGCGGCTGTTCATGGGCGGTGACAAAGATCATCCGTTCAAGGCCGACCTTCTGAACGTGGATCGCCGTTTCATAGCTGTCGATCACCGTGCCCGACCGGGTCAGGAAAATGCGGGTGACATAGGTGCCCTCGGTCAGGTTCGAGGGCAGGCTGATCTGGCTGCGGAACAGCGTGTCACGGTCAAGTTCGACGCCCTCGGGCAGGATCTGGTAGAGCCCGCGTTCCTCCCGGATGCGGATCAGGGCGGCGGTGAAGGCCGGCGCGTCGTCCACCGTGGCGCCGATTGCACGGATGGCGCGCGGGACCGAGATCGCGTGGCGCAGGTCCTCGGTCTGCGACAGAACCGCGGACAGGGGTGCGGTCGAGGCGACGGCGTAAAAGCTGGGCGCGCGGTCCACATGCACGGCCTCGGTATTGACCCAGATCCCGGCCACCCGGTCCTTGCGATGGACGGTCAGCGGGCCCGATGGCCCCTCGATCGTGACGATGACCCCCAGCGCGCCCTCGGGCAGCGGCGCCTCGCGCCGGATCGCGCCAAAGACGAGGATCTCCGACCCGACGAAGGTGGCGGTGATGGCAACGTTGCTCTGGCTCAGGCCGACGACGACCTCTTCGCCCGGGCTTTCCTGTGCCATGGCAGGGGGGGTGACCAGAAGGAGGAACAGCAAGAGCCAGCGCATCAGTGCCGCCCCGGAACGGTGATGGAATAGAACTCGGCCGGGGTAGCCAGCAGGTCATAGCCGATCCGCCCGGCCACCAGCAGGACAAGCATCGCAAGCAGGATGCGAAGCTGTTCCGCCCGGAGCCGCAGCCCAAGCCGTGTGCCCAGTTGTGCCCCCAGAACCCCGCCGAGGATCAGCAGCACCGCCAGCATCAGATCGACCGAATAGTTCGTCGTGGCGTGCATCAGCGTGGTGAAGGCGGTCACGAAAATGATCTGAAAGAGCGAGGTACCCACCACGACCTTGGTCGGCATCCCCAGAAGATAGATCATCGCGGGCACCATGATGAACCCGCCGCCGACCCCCATGATCGCCGCCAGAAAGCCCACGATCACCCCGACCCCAAGCGGGGGGATGACGCTGATGTAAAGGCCCGACGCGCGGAACTTCATCTTGAGCGGCAGCCGGTGCACCCAGAGATGCTGATTGCGCCGGCGTGGCGGTGCGGCCTTGCGTGCCCGCAAAAGGGCGCGCAGGCTTTCCTGAAACATCAGCGCGCCGATCAGGCCCAGAAATACGACATAGGACAGCTGAACAAAGAGATCGACCTGCCCGGCGGACTGAAGCAGGTTGAACACGACGATCCCCGCCGCCGATCCCGCAAGCCCGCCCGCAAGCAGGACAAGGCCCATCCGGAAATCCACCGTTCGCCGCCGCAGATGCGCCAGAACCCCGGAAACCGAGGAGGCCACGACCTGGTTCGCCCCGGTGGCAACGGCGACGGCAGGCGGAATGCCGATGAAGAACAGCAGCGGCGTGATGAGAAAGCCGCCACCGACCCCGAACATCCCCGACAGGAGCCCCACGATCCCGCCCACGCCGAAAAGTACGAATGCATTGACCGATACTTCGGCGATAGGAAGGTAGATCTGCATCGTCGGCGTTTCCCGTGACCTGTCCTACCCTAACGCACAAGAAGGATAAGCGTCACGACCTTGCCACGACTTTCCCAAGATTTTCTCAATCCGTGCCGAAAATCTCGGCCGTCAAAGACCGGACAGGAAACGCAGCAAGATACGTTCCAGCTTCGCGGCCCCCAGCGGTGCCATGGCCTTGGTGTGTTCGTGGCTGATCTTTTCGTCGCTGAGCCCCGCGGCCATGTTGGTGATGGTCGAAACCGCCGCCACCCGCAGGCCCAGGAACCGCGCAAGGATCACCTCGGGCACGGTGGACATGCCGACCGCATCGGCGCCCAGGATGCGCAGCGCCCGGATCTCCGCTGGGGTTTCGAACGAGGGGCCGGAATACCAGGCATAGACCCCCTCGGCGAGGGCGATACCCTCGGCCTCGGCGGCGGCGCGCAGACCCGCGCGCAGGGCAGGGTCATGCGCCTCGGTCATCGGCACGAACCGCGCATCCGTCGGCTCACCGATCAGCGGGTTCAGGCCGGAAAAGTTGATATGGTCCGACAAAAGCATCAGGTCGCCCGGCGGAACATCCTGCCGGAACGAGCCCGCGGCATTGGTCAGGATCAGGCTTTCCGCCCCCAGCGCCTTCAGCACCTCCAAAGGCAGGCGCATCGCGTCGCCGCGCCCGGATTCGTAGTAATGCGCCCGTCCGCCAAAGACCGCGACGCGCTGGCCCATCAGGTCGCCGACCACCAGATTGGGATTGTGCCCCGACACGCCCGCATGGGGAAAACCCGGAAGATCGGCATAGGGGATCGCCACGCCATTTACCCGGTCCGCCAGATGGCCCAGCCCGGACCCGAGCACGAGCCCGATCCGGACAGGCGCCGCGCCCGCCCGGTCCCGGACGATGGCGGCGATTTCTTCAGCGTTCCTTGACATAGGCCTGTCCTCCGGCGCGGGGGGGTATTGCCTTGCCGACAAAGCCGGCAAGGATGATGACGGTCAGGATGTAGGGCAGGGCCTGCATCAGCTGGACCGGGATGACGAGACCGCCCAGTTCAAGGCTTTGATAGCGGTTGGCGATCGCCTCCAGCAGGCCGAAAAGCAGCGTGGCCCACAGCGCCTGAACCGGCCGCCATTTCGCGAAGATGAGTGCCGCAAGCGCGATGAAGCCACGGCCCGCCGTCATCTCCTTGACGAAACCGGCGGAAAGACCGGTCGCGAGATATGCCCCCGCAAGCCCGGTCAGCACGCCGCAGATCACCACCGCCGCATAGCGCAGCGCCACGACCGACACGCCCGAGGTATCGACCGCCGCAGGGTTTTCCCCAACGGCGCGGAGGCGCAGCCCGAACCGGGTGCGGAAGAGCACCCACCAGGACAGCGGCACGCAGATCAGCGCGACATAGACCAGCAGCGAGTGCCCGGACAGCAGCACCGAATAAAGCTGTCCGATCACCGGCACATCGCGCAGTTCGGCCGCGAAGGGCAGGCGGATCGGCGAAAACCGCGCATCCCCCGTCAGGGACGGCGTGCGCCCGCCTTGCTGAAAGAGGTTCTGCGCGATCAGCACCGTCAGCCCCGAGGCCAGAAAGTTGATCGCCACGCCCGAGATGAGCTGGTTTCCCCGGAAGGTGATCGAGGCGAGCCCGTGTACGAGCGACAGCGCGACCGATGCCCCGATCCCGGCAAAGAGGCCGATCCAGACCGAGCCGGTCAGCGCGGCGACGGCTGCCGACAGGAAGGCCGCGGCGAGCATCTTGCCCTCGAGCCCGATATCGACGATGCCGGCGCGCTCGGAAAAGAGCCCCGCGAGACAGGCAAAGAGCAGCGGCGTCGCGAGCCGGATGGTGGAATCGAGGATCTGCAGTATCGTGCCGAGGTCCATCACACGCCCCTCCGCCCGCGCGCCGCAAAGATCCGCTCGATCGGGAGCCGCACCATGTTGTCGAGCGCGCCGGTAAAGAGGATCACGAGCGCCTGAATGACAATGATCAGTTCGCGCGGGATCGAGGTCCACAGCGCCAGCTCCGCCCCGCCCTGATAAAGAAACCCGAAGAGGATCGCCGCGAGGAACACTCCGAACGGATGCGAGCGCCCCATCAGCGCGACCGCGATGCCGATGAAGCCCGCGCCTTCGACGGCGTTCATCACCAGCCGGTTCGCCTCGCCCATCACGTTGTTGATCGCCATGAGACCGGCAAGCCCGCCCGAGATCAGCATCGCATACATGGTGATCCGCACCGGCGAGATGCCGGCATAGACCGCTGCGGGTTCGGACTTGCCAAAGGCCCGGATCTGAAAGCCGAGCCGCGTGCGCCAGATCAGCGCCCAGACCACCACACAGGCGAGGATCGCGATGAAGAAGGTGATGTTGGCCGGGGTCGCACGGGAAAACGGGATGCCGACAAGGGCCAGAACCTCATGCAGGCCCGGCAGCGTCACGCCGAACCGCGCCGAGGACGGGTCCATCGAGCCCGCCGGGCGCATGACATTCACCAGCAGGTAGTTGAGCAGCGCCGCGCCGATGAAGTTGAACATGATCGTCGTGATCACGATATGGCTGCCGCGCCGGGCCTGAAGCCAGGCCGGAATCGCCGCCCAGGCCGCGCCAAAGAGCGCGGCCCCCGCCATCGCCGCGATCAGCGCGACCGTCCAGTGCGGCCAGCCCACCGACAAGAGGACGACCGCGACCCCAAGCCCGCCCAGCGTTGCCTGACCCTCGCCGCCGATGTTAAACAGTCCTGCGTGAAAGGCGACCGCCACCGCAAGCCCGGTGAACATGAAGTTCGTGGCGTAATAGAGCGTGTAGCCCCAGCCATAGGTCGACCCGATCGCGCCCGAGACCATGATCTGCATCGCCTCGACCGGGTTCTCACCGATGGCGAGGATCACGAGGCCCGAAATCACGAAGGCGATCAAGAGACTGATGAGGGGCACGAGAACGGTGTCGGCCCATTTCGGCATCCGCTCCATCAGGCAGACCCCCCTTTCATCCCGGCCATCATCAGGCCCAGTTGTCGTTCATCCGCGTCCTGCGGAAGGCATTCGCCCATGATCTGCCCGTCGAACATGACGGCGATCCGGTCCGACAGCGACATGATCTCATCGAGCTCCACGCTCACGAGCAGGATCGCCTTGCCCGCATCGCGCAGCGCCACGATGCGCTGGTGGATGAACTCGATCGCGCCGATATCCACGCCCCGGGTCGGCTGCCCGATCAGCAGAAGGTCCGGCGCGCTTTCGATTTCGCGGGCCAGCACGATCTTCTGCTGGTTGCCGCCGGAAAAGTTCTTGGCCGCCAGCCTCGGGTTCGGGGGGCGTATGTCGAACCGCTCCATCTTGGCGGCGGTGTCACGAACCAGCGCGTCATTGTCCATCAGAAGCGCATTCTTCTGATAGGCCACCGCGTTGTGATAGCCGAAACCCACGTTCTCCCACGCGGCGAAGTCGAGGATCAGGCCGCGGCGATGGCGGTCCTCGGGCACATGGGCCACCCGTGAGGCGCGCCGCGTCTGCCCGTCAGAGGTGCGGCCCGTCAGGTCAAGCGCCGTCCCGTTCAGCCGGGCGGTCCCGGTTCCGGTCGCGATGCCGGCCAGTACCTCCAGCAATTCCGATTGCCCGTTGCCCGCGACGCCCGCGATCCCCAGGATCTCGCCGGCGCGGATCGAAAGGTCGATGCCGCGCAACCGCTCCACGCCCTTGTCGTCGACCACCTTCAGGTTCTCGACCTCCAGCACGGGCTTGCCGGGCTGCGCGGGGGTCTTCTGGACCCGCAGCAGAACCTTGCGCCCGACCATCAGTTCGGCAAGCGTTTCGGGCGTCGCCTCGGCGGTGCGCAGGGTGGCGGTCATTTCGCCACGGCGCATCACGCTCACATTATCCGTGATCTCCATGATCTCCCGCAGCTTGTGGGTGATCAGGATGATCGTCTTGCCCTCGCGCTTGAGGTTGCGGAGGATGCGGAACAGGTGGTCGGCCTCGGCGGGCGTCAGAACCCCGGTGGGCTCATCCAGGATCAGGATTTCCGCCTGACGATAAAGCGCCTTGAGGATTTCGACCCGCTGCTGATGCCCGACCGAAAGATCCTCGATCCGCGCATCCGGATCGACATTCAGTTCGTATTCCCGCGCCAGATCCGTCAGGGACCGGCGGGCCTTGGCAAGGCTGGGGCGCAGCAGCGCACCCTCTTCTGCGCCGAGGATCACGTTTTCAAGAACCGTGAAATTCTCGACCAGCTTGAAATGCTGGAACACCATCCCGATACCGGCCCGGATGGCCGCCTGGCTGTCGGCGATCTGGGTGGGGGCGCCGTCGATCAGGATCTCGCCTTGGTCGGCGCGGTAGAACCCGTAGAGGATCGACATGAGCGTCGATTTCCCCGCCCCGTTTTCGCCGATGATCCCGTGGATCGTCCCCTTCTCGACCTGGATCGAGATGTCCTTGTTCGCCTGAACGGGGCCGAAGGCCTTGCAGATGCCGCGCAGTTCAATTGCGAAAGCGGGGGCGGCAGGTTGTGCCTGCCGCCCCGTATCAGGTGTGATCGTCATGCAAACGGCCTTAGTTCACCGGGCAGGTGTCGTCGGACATGTAGTCATGGACCTGCAGTTCGCCGGCCATGATCTGTTCGGCGGCGGCATCCACGGCGGCCAGCATTTCCTCGGTCAGAAGCTCGGCGTTGAATTCGTCCAGCGCATAACCCACGCCACCCGCCGCGAGGTTCATCGTCACGATGCCGGTTTCAAGGCCGGGGCCTTCGGAAAACGCCTCATAGACGGCATTGTCCACGCGCTTGACCATCGAGGTCAGGACGCTGCCCGGGAAGAGGTAGTTCTGGTTGGAATCGACGCCGATGCCATAGATGCCTTCGTCGGCGGCAGTCTGCAGAACGCCGATCCCGGTGCCGCCTGCAGCCGCAAAGACCACGTCGGATCCCTGGCTGATCTGCGCGCGGGTGATCTCACCGCCGCGCACCGGGTCGTTCCAGGCGGCGGGGGTGGTGCCGGTCATGTTCTGGATGATCGCGATATCCGGGTTGGCCGCCCGGGCGCCCTGCGCGTAGCCGCAGGCAAAGCGACGGATCAGCGGGATGTCCATGCCGCCGACAAAGCTGACGGTGCCGGTTTCCGAGGCCATCGCGGCCAGCATCCCGACCAGATAGGACCCCTCATGCTCGGCAAAGACGACGGAGCGGACGTTGGGCTCATCCGTCACACCGTCGATCAGCACAAAGCGGGTGTCCGGGTAATCGGGCGCCACCTGTTCCAGGGTCGAGGCGTTCTGGAAGCCCATGACGACAATCGGGTTCGCGCCGGCTTCGGCCATGCGGCGTACGAACTGTTCGCGCTGCGCCTCGGTCTGCATCTCGATCTCGCGATAGGTGCCGCCGGTTTCCTGGACCCAACGCTGTGCCCCGTTATAGGCGGCCTCGTTGAACGACTTGTCGAACTTGCCGCCCAGGTCGATCACCAGCCCGGGTTCCGCCGCGGCCATGCCGGACGAAAGGGCGAGCG
Organism: Halodurantibacterium flavum; assembly: GCF_042681825.1. NCBI lineage: Bacteria > Pseudomonadati > Pseudomonadota > Alphaproteobacteria > Rhodobacterales > Paracoccaceae > Halodurantibacterium > Halodurantibacterium flavum. Next base: position 102,548 of record NZ_JBHUGH010000013.1, on the reverse strand, counting down.
CGGCAGCGGCGCCGAGAAGTTTCTGCGTCAGGGTCATTCAGGGTCTCCCGGATCATATGGACGCAAGGCGCGCCCTGGCATTTTTATGCCCGTTGAATTCACGCCAGTTTACGCCGGAGCCGGCGCAGAGCGTCAACAGGTTTTTATCGGGCGCCCGTCGCTCTGCCAAGCCGGGACGCGATCTTCCGCTGCGTTCTCGCGCGGGCGATCAAATCAGCGGCTTTCGCATCACGATGGCGTCAATCTTTGCGCCGTAATAGTTCCGCCGGATGCCCGCCTCGGCATATCCCGCCCGGGAATAGAGCGCGCGGGCAGCCTGATTGTCCGCCGCAACCTCCAGAAAGCTCTTCTGCGCACCCCTCAGAACGGCGTCGGATTCGTAGCGGGACAAAAGCTGCCGCCCCAGGCCCTGCCGGCGGGCGGCGGGATGAACGGCAAGGGTCAGAAGCTCTGCCTCGCCTGCAATGGCGCGGCAGAGGGCAAAGCCTTGACCAAGCTCGACCGACCACACATGCGGCGCGCGCAACAGGTCCGCAAATTCGGCGGCGCTCCAGGGACGGGGGTGGGTAAAGCAAAGCGCGTGCAGCGCCGCCATGTCGCCCGCCGTCACGGCAATATCCGGGGCGGAACGTCTGACGAGGGTGCGGCATCCGCCGCCCGAAGATAAAGCGGCGCGGGCCGCGGATTATCCTGCCCCAGCCGCATCAGGGCTTCGCGCGCGATCGCCTCGGCAAGCGGGAACGCCGGGTTTAGCGCGCGCCCCCCGGTGGCGACCGCAAAGGTGCCGGCATCGTCGCCGACGCAGTTCCGGCCGGGCAGGGGATGGGGGAGGGTGCCGTCCTGAACCAGAAAGGGCGCGCCCGCACCGATGTCCTGCGCGTAATGCGCGCCCCTTCGCGCGTCGAGCGTCACGAGCAGCGGCCGCGGCAGGCCATGGGCCAGCGCCTCGAAGCTCGTGATGCCGATCGCGGGGATGCGCAGGGCGAGCGCAAGGCCCCGTGCGGCCGCGACCGCGATCCGGATGCCCGTGAAGTTCCCCGGACCGATGCCCACGCCGATGGCGGTCAGGTCAGGCCAGCGATGCCCGGCCTCGGACAGCATATCCTCCAGCAGGGGGACAAGACGTTCCGCCTGCCCCTTGTCCATCGGTTCATGGCGCTGCGCGATGACACGGGGGCCCATCAGCAAAGCGGCCGCGCAATGCGCGGCCGATGTGTCGAAGCCGAGGATCAGGGGCTCCCGCATGGGATCATGCGGCAACGGGCCGAACCTCCAGCACCTCGGGGATGTAGTGGCGCAGCAGGTTCTCGATCCCCATCTTCAGCGTCAGCGTTGACGAGGGGCAACCGGCGCAGGCGCCCTGCATGTGCAGATAGACCACCCCGCGGTCGAAGCCGTGGAACGTGATGTCGCCGCCATCCTGTGCGACGGCAGGACGCACGCGGGTATCCAGTAATTCCTTGATTTGCTTGACGATCTCACCATCCGGGCCGGAATGGTCGGCATGGCCCGAGGCCGCCTGTTCGCCTTCCAGAACCGGGGCGCCGGACTGGTAATGTTCCATGATCGCGCCAAGGATCGCCGGCTTGATATGTTCCCAAGCGACGCTGTCCGACTTGGTCACCGTCACGAAATCGGTGCCGAAGAACACGCCGGCCACCCCCTCGACGCCAAAAACGCGCCGGGCGAGCGGCGAGGCATTGGCCGCCTCGGCGGTGGGAAAATCGGCGGTGCCCATGTCCAGAACGGACTGACCCGGCAGGAACTTCAGCGTGGCGGGGTTGGGCGTCGACTCGGTCTGGATGAACATGGCAGGACCCTCCGGTTTCGCCTCTTGATATGCGCGCGGGGGGGCGCCCTGTCAAGGATTAGAACCGTTCTAAATCATGTGATCGCTTCCAGACGCTCCTTGGAAATCTCTCCGGGAACGATGGTGATGGGCACGGGTAGCGTGCCCGATATGCGCGACATCTGCGTCACGAGCGGCCCCGGCCCCGCCTTTTCCGTGCCCGCGCCCAGGACGAGTACGCCGATCTCCGGGTCCTCGCGGATCTGGGCGAGGATCTCGGTCACAGGCTCCCCTTCGCGGATCACGAGTTCCGGGTCCACCCGATGGCGGTCGCGCATCCATTTCGCAAAGACCTCGAAATGCGCCTCGATCCGCTCGCGCGCCTCGGCCCGCATGAGATCGGCGACACCGATCCAGGTCTGGAAATCCTCGGGCGGGATGACCGAGAGGATCTGGACCGCGCCGCCGGTGTTGCGGGCGCGCAGCGTTGCGAACCGCATCGCGTTCAGGCATTCGCGGCTGTCATCCAGAATGACAAGAAACTTGCGCATGTTTTCCCCCTTGCCGACGGATGATGGCGTTTGCGCCCGCGCCATGCAAGGGGCCTCGGAGAAGGGTCTGTCGTCAGCCCCTGCCCGAATGCGCCCAGTCCCAATACAGGTCGCGCACGCGCCGGGTCAGCGGGCCGATCTGGTAATGCACGTCGTCGAACTGCGTGACCGGCGTGACCTTGCTCATGTTGCCCGACAGAAAAACCTCATCGGCCTTGCGGAAATCGTCGATGCTCAGCACCGCTTCATGCACCGTGACACCATCGGCGCGCAGGTTCGCGATGTGGCGCGCGCGCGTGATCCCGGCAAGGAAGGTGCCGTTGGCGATGGGCGTCAGGACCTCGCCATCCCGGATCATGAAGATGTTCGCGGTCGCCGCCTCTGCCACGTTGCCAAGCGCGTCGGTCGCCAGCGCATTGCCAAAGCCCTTGGCCCGTGCCTCGGCCAGCATCCGCGCGTTGTTCGGGTAAAGACATCCGGCCTTGGCATTCACCACGGCCGAGTCGAGCGTCGGCCGACGGAAGCGTGTCGTGGTCAGTGTCGTGGATTTCTCCGGCGGCGCCATCGGGATTTCCTCCAGGCAGATGGCAAAGCCGGTCGCACCCTCTTTCGGAAGAACGCCAAGATCGCCGCCGTCGAGCGCCCAGTACATCGGGCGGATATAGACGGCGGCATTTTTGGAATAGGTCGAAAGCCCCTCATGCACCATGGCGACCATGTCTTCGGCAGAAACGGTCGGGGTGATCAGCAGCGCCTCGGCGGAACGGTTGACGCGGGCGCAATGGGCCTCCAGGTCCGGGGCTACGCCCTCGAACCAGCGCGCGCCGTCGAAAACCGTGCTGCCCAACCAGCTTCCGTGATCCGCGGCCCGCATCACGGGGACGTCGCCGTCATGCCAGCTGCCCTCGAACCAGGTGCGGATGTTCTTTCCCGTTGCCATTCGTGCCTCCTGAAACCGGGCGCGACCTTATCGCGCCCGTTCCGGGCGGTCCAGCGGGGTTCCGGATCGTCCTCCGGTCAGGGCGCCTCGGCCAGAAGCGCCCGCAGGTCGAGCCGCGCATTCGTCATCGCAAGGCTGCCATCGGGGTTCCGGGGCCAGTCCTCGGGCGCGCGGTCGCGATAAAGCTCGACCCCGTTGCCGTCCGGGTCGCGAAGATAGATCGCCTCGCTCACCCCATGATCGGCAGCACCGTCCAGCGGGATGCCCGCGTCAAGCACCCGCCGCAGCGCGTCGCCCAGGCTGGGCCGGTCCGGATAAAGGAACGCGCTGTGGTAAAGCCCGGTGTGACCGGCGGGCGGGGGCGTGCCGCCCGCGCTTTCCCAGGTGTTGAGGCCGATATGATGGTGATAGCCGCCTGCCCCAAGAAAGGCCGCGCGGTCGCCAAAGAGCTGCTGCACCTCAAAGCCCAGGACGCCGCTGTAAAAGGCGATGGCCCGGTCGAGATCGGCGACCTTCAGATGCACGTGACCCACGCGGGTCTGCGGGTGAACGGGTGTCATTTCGGGTCTCCCTCTGGTTTCTATTTATCTGGGCATCGACGGACACACCGCAAAGGGACAGGCGCGCACATGAGCTGTGCGGTTTGGCCCGCTTGGCCACGCGATATGTGTGCCCACTGCAACAGGCGGGCCGCAAACGGCCCGCGGCCCATGACAAGCGCGTTATCCCGGCGGGCCATGACCTTGATCCCCGGGACCCCACGATGCAGTTCATGGGAACGAATTCCCGTCCAGAGGGATTTTCCCGAAAATAAGTTGAAAGGAAACGTTCATGCAGACGAGGATAGACCGTCGCCAGCTTCTGACCGGGGCAGGTGCCTTTGCCGCCATGCTTGCGGTTCCGATGATCGCCCGCGCCAACCCACGCCCGCTGGGTGACTCGACCCGCAATCTTGCCGCATTCCGCACCGTCGCGTGGCAGGACCATTTCCAGCACCTGCGCCGCGGTGCCATCCTCTGCGACCTGCAATCGCGCGCGCTGCATTTCTGGTCCGAGGATGAACAGACCTACCTTCTTTTCCCGTCCTCGGTGCCCATGAGCGACGATTTCGCCCGTCGCGGATATACCGAGGTCGTGCTCAAGCGGCGCGACCCGGTCTGGATTCCGACGCCGAACATGCGTGAACGTGATCCGACGCTGCCCGAGCGTGTCGAGGCCGGACCGGACAATCCGATGGGGACGCGCGCGATGAACCTCGGCTGGACTTATTACCGCATCCACGGCATCGACAACGTGGACAAGATCGGGCGTCAGGCCTCGAACGGCTGTGTCGGCCTGTTCAACCACCACGTGGAACAGCTTTTCGAGCTGGTCGAGGTGGGAACCCAGGTCAAGATGATCTGACACCGAACCCGCGTGCCGCCAGTTGCGGCGGCACGGGCGCAGGGCAGGCGCGCAGGGATCTGCGGGCCTGTCGGTTGGCAGCCGAGATTACGGCAGAGACCACGAGGCTGCTGAGACTCGCCACGAAAGCCGCGAAACCGGCGATGGCATACCAGAGCTCATCCGCAAAGCGCATGGTCAGCCGCAGAAAGCGGGATTTCCCCATCAGTTCCAGGGGCGCGATCATCCGGGGCCCGACGGCTTCGGCAGCGCCTGCCAGCCGCCGCGCATCGGCGGGCGTGTCGATATAGCGGATCAGGTGAAGCGTCTCTATCCCACCGGCCCGCTGGCTTAGCGCGAACGTGTCGTCGAGCATCCGGGTGACGGGGCGCAGAACCTCGGGCCGGAGCGCCCGCGCCAGATCGTCCGTGCTGCGGCTTCGGGGAATGGCGCGCCAGTCGATCCCGCGGCGGAACGCATCGACCAGCGTGGCGCGCAGGGGCGGTGACAGAAGGTCCAGACGGCGGGCGGTTTTCGCCGTGCGCGCGCCCATATAGATGCCGAAACTCGTCCCGCCGCTCGGCGCGGCCAGCAGATACGAACCCAGCCCCACGACCGAGAGGCCAAGGTCAAGCTCGTCAACTTCAGTCCCGGCGATGTAATTGCCGGACTCGCGCGCGATGGCCACGACATCGCCGACAGGGGTCAACATTCCGGACAGCTGGCAAGCAAGAACCGGCGACAAGGGGCAGTTGCGCACGTCATAGGCGCAAGCGGCGCAGGTAAGGGACCCGTTGACCCATCCATGATCGGCCTCATCGGCCGCCGCGACGGCCTCTTGCAAATCCGGGGGCAGGGCGATCCCGCGCTCCCCGGCCAGGTCGGTCAGCGCGGTGATCACCACCCAGTTCCGTGGCTCATCGGCAAGCTGCGCCTCGATCCGGGCCGCAATCGCCTCTGCCGTGGCGGTTCGTGCCAACTGCCGTTCCAGCGCGGCCGAGATTTCGGCCGTGCTGCGTTCGATCATCCCTCGTCCCAGCCCGGTATCGGCAAGCCGGTTCAGGTTCAGGCCGGTCAGGGCCAGCGACCCGAGCATCAGCAGAAAAAGAACCGCGCGGGCGAGGGCGCGCGCCATCTAACGTCCGGGACGAGAGCGGACCATGCCGACGATGTCGTAGGTCTGTTCAAGGATCGGACGGGCGATAGCCTCGGCACGGTCGGCGCCCTCGCCCAGGATGCGGTCGATCTCGGCCACGTCCTGCAAAAGCCGTGTCATCTCGGAACTGATCGGCGTCAGCTTTGCCACGGCAAGATCGGCGAGCGCGGGCTTGAACGCACCGAAACCCTGCCCGCCATATTCCGCCAGAACCTCTGCCACCGTCTTGTCGGCCAGGGCCGCATAGATGTTGACGAGATTGCGCGCCTCGGCCCGTCCCTCCAGCCCTTCGGGCGTATCGGGCAGCGCGTCGGCGTCGGTTCGCGCCTTGCGGATCTTTTGCGAGATCGCGTCGGCATCGTCGGTCAGGTTGATCCGGCTTTGGTCCGAAGGGTCGGATTTCGACATCTTTTTACCGCCGTCCCGCAGGCTCATGACCCGTGTCGCGACGCCCTCGATCACCGGCTCGACCACGGGAAAGAAGTTCACGCCGAAGTCGTTGTTGAACTTGATCGCGATGTCGCGGGCAAGCTCCAGATGCTGCTTCTGATCGTCCCCCACGGGCACATGCGTGGCGTGATAGGTCAGGATGTCGGCGGCCATGAGGTTCGGGTAGGCGAACAGCCCGACGCTCGCATTTTCGCGGTTCTTGCCGGCCTTGTCCTTGAACTGGGTCATCCGGTTCAGCCAGCCCATCCGCGCGACGCAGTTGAAGACCCAGGCCAGTTCCGCATGGGCGGACACCTGGCTCTGGTTGAAGAGGATCGAGCGCGCCGGATCGACACCGCTTGCGATGAAGCCTGCCGCAAGTTCCCGCGTCGCCTGACGCAGTGTCGCCGGGTCCTGCCAGACGGTGATGGCATGAAGATCGACGATGCAATAGATCGTCTCGATCCCGTTGTCCTGGGCCACGGCAAAGCGCTTGAGCGCGCCAAGGTAGTTGCCCAGCGTGAGGCCGCCCGAAGGCTGGATGCCCGAAAACACGCGCGTCTTGTGCGTGGCCTGGACGAGAGGCGTTTGGACCGCTTCCGTCATCATCGTCTCCAATCAGGAATAAGCGTGGGCTTCGGCTTATCCCCCGCCCGGGGATGCGTCAACGGCGGAGCGCGCCGCGCAGGTCGGCCGTCCGGAACGCCCCCAGTGCAAAGCCCGAGCCGAAATAGGTCACAATGCCCAGAAGCACCAGCGCCCCGAGCGCCAGATAGCGCAGGCCCGGCGCCGTCAGCCAGTCCCCCATTGCGGCGGCGGCGGCCAGCAGGCAAAGCCCCATGATCCCGCAGGCGCCCCCGATCCGGACAAGCCGGCTGCGCAAACGGTCATCGACCTCTGCGGCCTCGCCCATGCTGCGCGTCCCGGACCAGAGCTGCCAGACCATCGCCCAAGCGGCGAGCGTCGTTCCAAGCGCGGCGGCGGCAAAGCCGATCAGCGGCATCAACCCGATGGCAAGGACCGCGTTCACCACCATCGACCAGAGCGCAAAGCGGAACGGGCTGCGCGTATCCTCACGCGCGTAATAAAGCGGCTGCAGCACCTTGTGCAGCACAAAGGCGGGCAGGCCCGCGCCATAGATCGCCAGCGCCAACGCCGTGTTCGTCGTATCCGCCGCCGTCCACGCGCCGCGGCCGAAAAGAACCGAGACCAGCGGCACGGCGATCACCATCAGTGCCACGGCGGCGGGCAGCGTCAGGGCCAGCGCGAATTCCGTCGCGCGGTTGAAGCTCGCCCGCCCGCCGGCGACGTCGCCCGCCCGGAGCCTGCGCGATAGCTCCGGCAGCAGGACGACGCCCACCGCGATCCCCACAACCCCCAGCGGAAGCTGATAAAGCCGGTCGGCATAGTTGAGCCAGGCAATCGCCCCTTCGGTAAAGGACGCGACTTGCCGGCCCACGATCAGGTTTACCTGCACGACCCCGCCCGCCAGAACCGCGGGCGCGGCAATGACCGCCAGACGGCGCAGTTCCGGCGTCAGCCGGGGCCAGCGAAAGCGGAAGGAAAACCCCGCCCGCCGCGCCGCCACCCAGGTCATCCCCAGCTGCGCGATCCCGGTGATCGGGACGGTCCAGGCAAGCGTCATGCCCATCGGCCAGTCGCGCCACAAGGCGATCCAGATCGCAAGGATGAAAAGCGCGTTCATCAGGATCGGAACGGCCGCCGTCGCCATGAAGCGCCCGGTCGCGTTCAGGACCCCGGACAAAAGCGCGGTCAGCGAGATGAAGAGGATGTAGGGAAAGGTGATCAGGCCGAAATCCACGGCCAGTCCGAACCTTTCATCCCCGTGAAAGCCCGCCGCCATCGCAAGCACCAGAAGCGGCATCGCCAGCATCCCCGCCAGCGTGAAGACGATGAGGGCCGAGGTCAGGCCCCAATACGCGTCCCGGGCAAACCCTTCGGCATCTTCGCCGGCTTCGTATTTCTTGGCGAACATCGGCACGAAGGCCATGTTGAACGCCCCTTCAGCGAAAAAGCGGCGGAACATGTTCGGCAGGGAAAAGGCGACAAAGAACGCCTCGGCCACCGGGCCGGTGCCCAGATAGGCGGCCATCATCATGTCGCGGATGAAACCCACGACACGGCTCAGCAGGGTCCAGCCGCCGACAGTCAGAAAGCCGCTTACCAGACGGATCGGCCGCATCAGGCACGCGCCCTTTCGGCACCTTCGGTGATCGCCTGCCGGAGCTTCTTTTCCAGCGCCTCCTGCCGCGCGCGGGAATGGAGTTTGAGGCCGAACATGTCCTTGACGTAAAACGTATCGACCACCTGCGCCCCGTAGGTCGCGATCACCGCGCTGGCGATGTAGATGTGGTTGGCGGCGAGCGTCCGCGTCAGGTCATACAGCAGGCCGGGGCGGTCGCGGGTGTCGACCTCGATGATGGTATAGATCTCCGACCCTTCATTGTCGAAGGCGATCGAGGTGGGAAAGCGGAACTGGCGTTCGCGTTTCTTGATCTTGTCGCGGTCCTTCAGCGCGTCGCGCGCGACGACCTCGCCGCGGAAGGTCTTTTCGATCATCTGGCGCAGGCGGGGCAGGCGGGCGGTCTCATAGGGCCGGCCATCGGCATCCTGAATCCAGAACACCGCCGTCGCATATCCGTCCTTGGACGTGTAGGTCCGTGCATCGACCACATTCGCGCCGACAAGGGCCAGCGCCCCGGCAAGCCGGGAAAAGATGCCCGGATGATCGGCCAGCGCGAAACAGGCGCGGGTCGCGTCGCGATCTTCCTCGGGGCGGATGTCGATGCGGATTTCATCATCGGTGATGTCGCGCAGCATATTGGCGAAAACCACCTGCGCTTCGGTCGTCAGCCCTTGCCAGTATGGGCCGTAATGGCGCGCGGTCTCGGCCCGCAGGTCCTTGCGGTCCCAGTCGGCCAGCGCCTCGCGCAGCGCACGCTTGGCCTCATCCTCGCGTTTTTCGCGGTTGAGATCCTCGAGCCCCGTTTCCAGCGCCTCGGCGGTATCGCGGTAAAGCTGGCGCAGCAGCATCGCCTTCCAGTTGTTCCAGGTGCCCGGCCCCACACCGCGAATGTCGCAGACCGTGAGAACCGTCAGCAGGTCCAGCCTGCGCCGGCTTTTGACCGCCTTGGCAAAATCCCGGACGGTGCGCGGATCGGCGATATCCCGTTTCTGCGCCATGTCGGACATCAGCAGGTGATACCGCACGAGCCACTCGACCGTCTCGCTTTCGTCGCTGTTGAGCCCGAGGCGCGGCGCCACTCGCCGGGCGATCTGGGCGCCAAGAACCGAGTGATCCTCGGGGCGGCCCTTGCCGATGTCATGCAGCAGCAGCGCGACGTAAAGCACCTTGCGGTTCACGCCGTCCACCAGGATCCTGCTGGCGATCGGCAGTTCCTCGGTCAGTTCGCCGCGTTCGATCTGCGCGAGCGTCGAGATGCACTGGATCGTGTGTTCGTCCACCGTGTAATGGTGATAGACGTTGAACTGCATCATCGCCACGATCGGCTCGAATTCCGGAATGAAGGCCGCTAGCGCGCCGATCTCGTTCATGTGGCGCAGGGCGCGTTCGGGGTTCCCGTGCTTCAGCAGCATGTCGAGGAATATCTGCACGGCCTCGCGGTCCTGGCGCATGTCGTCGTCGATCAGGTCCAGATTGGCCGCGATCAGCCGCATCGCGTTCGGGTGCAGTTGCAGCCCCGTGCGCAGCGCCTCGCCGAAGATGCGGATCAGGTTCAGCTTGTCCGCAAGAAACGCGGTTTCATCGGCGACCGACAGCCGGTTCTGAACGATCTCATAACCGTCCCGCGCCTTGCGTTTGCGCCGGAAAAACCCCAGCAGCGTCGGTTCCCGCTTGACATGCCGCGCCTCGAGCGCGGTCAGGAAGATGCGCGTCAGCTCACCCACGCGGGTGGCGTGGCGAAAATAGTCCTGCATGAAGTGTTCGACCGCCCGGCGCCCCGAATGGTCGTCATAGCCCATCCGGTCGGCCACTTCGACCTGCAGGTCGAAGCTCAGCTGATCCATTGCGCGGCCCGCGATCAGATGCAGATGGCAGCGCACCGCCCAGAGGAAATTCTCTGCCTCGTGAAAGCGCAGATATTCCTCGCGCGTGAAAAAGCCGAGATCGACAAGCTCGGCCGCGCGTTCGACATGGTTGAGGTATTTGGCGATCCAGTAAAGCGTTTGCAGGTCGCGCAGCCCGCCCTTGCCTTCTTTCACATTGGGTTCCAGCACATAGCGCTGGCCGCCCTGTTTCTTGTGGCGTGCGGCGCGTTCGGCCAGTTTCGCCTCGATGAACTCCCCGCCCGTGCCGCTGAAGAGATCCGACCAGAGCCGGTCGCCCAGATCGCCCGCGAGCGCCCGGTCGCCCACCAGAAAGCGATGCTCCAGCAGGGCGGTGCGGATGGTGTAATCCTCGCGCCCGAGGCGCAGGCAGTCCTTTACGGTGCGGGTCGCATGGCCGACCTTCAGGCGCAGATCCCACAGGATATAGAGCATGGTTTCGACCACGCTTTCCGCCCACGGCGTCACCTTGTAGGGGGTCAGGAAGAGCAGGTCGACATCCGAATGGGGCGCCATTTCATCGCGGCCATAGCCGCCGACGGCGATGACGGACAGCCGTTCCGCCTCGGTCGGGGTGGCAAGAGGGTGGATATGTCGGGTGGCGACCTCGAACGCCAGGGTGACGATCACATCCATCAGTCGGGACTGGGCCTGGATCAGGGCGCGCGCGTCGCGTGGCGCCGCGGCGAAACTGGCCCCAAGCGCGACCGTTCGTTCCCGGCGCAGCGCGTCCAGATGCTCAACCGCGGCGGCGCGTGCCGCCTTGGCATCGTCCAACCCGCCCAGCGCCGCAAAGAGCGCCGTGCGAGCCGCATCAACGGGAATATCCTGCAGCGGCGGGATTTTGGCCGACGCTGCAGGCAAAGCCGGCGTGGCGTCAGAGTCCCGCGCCGGTGAAGCTTCTTGGGGCTGGGTCAACGATGACCACCTCGTTATTGCGGATCTGGGCCACAGCCAGTCCCCGTTCATTAGTGCCATCGTTGCGCAGACGGAAGACACCATTGACGCCCGCAAAGCCCGAGCCGCGTGTCAGGCCTGCACGGCTCAGGGCATTTGGGTCGCCGGTCCGGGCGGCGGCCCCGATTGCGGCGATGCCGTCATAGGCCAGCGCCGCGATGGAGTGGGGGCTTTCGCCATAGGCGGCACGGTAGCGCGCCTCGAACTGGCGGGTAAGGCCCGGATCGGGCAGCGCGAACCAGCCGCCCTGAACGCCCGGCAGCGACAGGGTGGCCTGCGGCACGTCCCAGCGGGTCAGGCCGATATACTGGGTCGCTGCAGGGTTGATGCCATTTTCCGGCATGAGCTGGGTAAGAAGCGGGAGCGCCCCGGCTGTATCCGCCGTAAGAAAGACCGAATCCGCGGACCCGGCAGCCCCTGCGATGCGCGGCATCGCCTGGATCACGCCATTTTGCGAAAACTCATAGCTTTCGACCCCGGCAAGCGTCGCCGGGCTTGCGGCGATGGCCTGCTCGATCGCGCGGCGTCCCGCATCGCCCGAGGCATTGCGTTCATGCACCACGAGGATGTTTCCGCGCCCCTGCTGCGCCGCATAGCGCACCAGCCGGTCCGCCGTGTTCTGGAATGTCGGGCCAAGGACAAAGACGTTGCCGCCCGCGATGTCCGTATTGTTGGAAAAGCTCAGGACGCTGACATTCTGCGCCGCGACCGCATTTCCGACGGCGTTCGCCTCGCCGCCGAAGACCGGGCCGAGGATGATCTGGGCACCATCCGCGACGGCCTGGCTTGCAAGGCTTGCCGCGGTGGCCGCCTGACCGGAGGTGTTGTAGACGCGCAGGTCGATCTCGACCCCGTCCAGATCGGCGATGGCGAGGCGCGCCGCGTTCTCAAGGCTCCGCGCCAGGACCTGATCGTTCGCCTGTCCCGACCCGGCCGGAACCAGCAACGCAACGGCGACCGGGGCGCCACGGCTCACCTGCGGCCCCGCGCCACCGGCGAGCGGCCCCGTCGTCGGCTCACAAGCGGCAAGCCAGAGGGCGGAAAGACCGAGAACCAGTTTGACGGCGCCGCTACGCGCCATCCTCAATGCGGAAATCATGGAAATACCTCGCTGTCCCTGTTCGGATCATCGTCGAAAGCCTAAGCTTACGGGAAGTTGAAGTAAACTTGACAGGGGAAGGTTCCATGGAAGGCACGACAAAATCGGAACTCCGGTCAAAGGGGTGGGCACAGGTGGCAGCTTTGCCCAAAGGTCTTTATTTTGTGTCAACGCCGATCGGGGCCGCCCGAGATATCACGTTGCGCGCGCTCGATATTCTGGCCTCGGCGGATCTTCTGGTCGCAGAGGATACGCGCACGCTCCGCCATCTCATGGAGATCCACGGCGTTGATCTGGGCGGGCGGCATATACTTGCCTATCACGATCACAATGGCGAAGCGATGCGCCCCCGTATCCTGCGCGCCCTGGCAGAGGGGCAGAGCGTCGCCTATGCGTCCGAGGCCGGTACGCCGCTGGTGGCTGACCCGGGCTATCAACTGTCGCGTGCCGCGCTCTCGGCGGGGCACAAGGTTCTTGCAGCGCCCGGCGCCTCGGCCGCGCTCGCGGCGCTTGCCGTAGCGGGGCTGCCGACGGACCGCTTTTATTTCGCAGGGTTTCCCCCAGCCCAGGCGGGGGCACGGAAAAAATACCTGACCGAGGCAGCCGCGGTGCCCGCGACGCTCATATTCTACGAATCCCCGAAACGCGTTGGGAAATTCTTAACCGAATTGGCGGATATACTGGGCGCTGAGCGGGAGGCCGTGGTGTGCCGAGAGCTTACGAAACGATATGAGGAGGTGCTGAGGGGCAATCTGGGGGAACTGGCCGCACGACTTGCCGATCAGCCGGTCAAGGGGGAGGTGGTCGTCCTCGTCGACCGGGCGCGGGGCCAGACCGTGTCGGAGGGCGAGGTCGAGGATGCGTTGCGCAGCGCCATGGCAGAATTGACGATGAAGGATGCTGTTGCCCAAGTGGCGACATCGCTCGATCTGCCACGCCGGCGGGTCTATCAGATGGCTTTGAGACTGGAGCGGGAATGAACGGTTCAAGGAACTTTCACGCCGGACGTGTGGCAGAGGAACGTGTGGCGGACAGCTATCGGCGCAGCGGGCATCAGGTCGCCGCGTCCCGCTGGCGCGGAAAAAGCGGCGAGATCGACCTGATCCTCTCTTCGCCCGAAGGCCTTGTCTTCGTAGAGGTCAAGAAAAGCACCTCATTCGCCCGTGCCGCAGAAAACCTTGGTGCGCGACAGATCCGCCGCCTGTTCAATGCCGCGCAGGAATTTCTCGGGGTGCGGGGCTTCACGCTCGATACGCCGATGCGGTTCGACGTGGCGCTGGTGGACGGCGCGGGAAATATCGACATCCTCCCGAACGCACTTTGTGCCTGAGCATTGCAACTCTGCCTGCGCCGGTCCATCAAGAGCGCAGCAAGAGGAGCATCGCATGGGTCTCAGGATCGCTTTTCAGATGGACCCGATCGGGTCCGTGAACATCAACGCCGACAGCACGTTCCGGATCGCCGAAGAGGCGCAGGCGCGGGGTCACGAACTTTTCTACTACACGCCCGACCGGCTTGCCTTCCGTGAGGGGCGCGTGGTCGCGCGCGGATGGCCGCTCCGGGTTCAGCGTCAGATCGGGGATCACTTTCATCTGGGTGAGGAACAGGAAGTCGATCTGGCTGACTGGGATGTCGTCTGGCTGCGGCAGGACCCGCCATTCGACATGGCTTATATCACCACGACGCATCTGCTGGAGATGATCCACCCGCAGACGCTGGTCGTCAACGATCCGTTCTGGGTCAGGAACTCGCCGGAAAAGCTCTTGGTGCTGCGCTTTCCTGATCTGACGCCGCCGACAATGATCGCCCGGGATCTCGCGACCATCCGCAGCTTCAAGGAGGCGCATGGCGACGTGATCCTCAAGCCGCTTTACGGGAACGGGGGCGCAGGTGTGTTCCGGCTCGATCCGAATGACCGGAACCTTTCGGCGCTGCATGAACTGTTCACCGGTTTCAGCCGGGAACCACTGATCGTGCAGAAATTCCTGCCCGCCGTGGCCAAGGGCGACAAGCGCGTCATTCTGGTGGATGGAGAGCCCGTCGGCGCGATCAACCGGGTCCCGGCCGAGGGGGAGACACGCTCCAACATGCATGTCGGTGGCCGGCCCGAAAAGATCGCCCTGACCCCGCGCGATCTGGAAATATGTGCCGCCATCGGCCCGGTGCTGCGCGAGAAGGGACAGATATTCGTGGGGATCGACGTGATCGGCGACTGGTTGACGGAAATCAACGTGACCTCACCCACCGGCATTCAGGAGCTCGAACGGTTCGACGGCATAAACGTCGCCGCGCGGATATGGGAGGCGATCGAACGCCGCCGGGCGGGGTGACGCCGCTCTGGCGCTTCGCGGGCCTGGCTCGGAGAGGTCCCGAGGTTTGGGTATGCGGGCTTCAGTGTGCTCCGAGTGGTTGAGGGTTGCGCCATAAGCGGCTTAGCGGAGCGAGGATAAAGCTCTCACATGCAAGGAGCTGCGCCCGCCGCCATGTTCGATCACGGAGTTTCTGCGTAAGCCGGGAGCCGGTTCCGACCGGTATCTGATCCCGCGCACGAGAGCGGTCAAACCGGGCTCTGATCGATAACTGCGGCTGCTCCACGCGGCCCCTCTCAGCACGCTGGAAGTAAACGCAAGCCCAGCACGCGGAAACAAACCCAAGCGCCGGCCTGGAAGGTATGGCTGCCGGCCGCCCCTCCTGCGTGCGCATCCGCCCAATACCCCCTCACGCACCCGGCAGGCGAAAGCTCAGCGCCTCTGCAATATGGGGTTGGCCGACAGCCTCCGCGCCTTCCAGATCGGCGATGGTCCGGGCGACGCGGAGCACGCGGTGATAGGCGCGGGCCGAGAGCGAGAACCGCTCTGCCGCCCGCAAGAGCAGGGCGCGACCAGCGGCGTCGGGGGCGGCGATCCGTTCGAGAAGCGCGCCTTCGGCGTCCGCGTTGACCCGCGCCGGGGTGTCCGCGAAACGGGCGCCCTGAATCTCGCGCGCCCGGGCGACACGGGCGGCGATGGTGGCGCTTGTCTCGCCGGTGGGGGGGAGGTCGAGATCGGTGAAGGCAACGGGCGGGACCTCGATCCTCAGATCGAACCGGTCGAGAATCGGGCCCGAGATCCGGCCCAGATAATCCGCCCCGCATCCCGGCGCACGGGCGCAGGCGCGCGCGGCATCTGCCATATGCCCACAACGGCAGGGGTTGGCCGCCGCGACCAGCAGAAACCGGCAAGAATACTGAACATGTGCATTGGCGCGCGAGACCATGACCTGCCCCGTCTCGATCGGTTGGCGGAGCGTTTCCAGAACCATGCGGGGAAATTCCGGCAGTTCGTCCAGAAAAAGCACGCCGTTATGCGCCAGCGAGATCTCCCCGGGCCGCGCGGCACGCCCGCCGCCCACCAGCGACACGGTCGAGGCCGTGTGGTGCGGTGTCCGGAATGGCCGGCTGCGAGAAATCCCGCCGTCGATCAGGAGACCCTTGAGCGAATGGATCATCGAGGTTTCAAGCGCCTCGGCAGCACTGAGCGGGGGCAGAAGGCCCGGGAGGCGCGCGGCCAGCATCGACTTGCCCGATCCGGGCGGGCCGATCATCAGCATGTGATGGCGCCCGGCAGCCGCGATCTCAAGCGCGCGTTTGGCGCGTTCCTGGCCCTTGACCTCCTGCAGGTCGGGCGATGTGGCGTGGGGCATGGCCTCTTTCGCGACGGCGGGGGCAAGGGCGGTCTGCCCGCCGAGGTGCCGCAGCACCTCGGCCAGCGTGTCCGCCCCCAGAACGCGGGTGGTGCCGACCCAGGCGGCCTCGGCCCCGCAGGCGGTGGGGCAGATCAGGATACGTCCCTCGGCGGCCGCGTTCACCGCCGCCGGAAGCGCCCCGGCCACCGGCGCCAGCCGCCCGTCGAGCGAAAGCTCCCCCAGCGCTGTTATGCCTTCGACCGCATCACGCGGCACGATATCGAGCGCCGCCATGAGCGCGAGCGCGATCGGCAGGTCGAAATGCGACCCTTCTTTCGGCAGGTCGGCGGGGGACAGGTTCATGGTGATGCGGCGGGCGGGCAGGGCAATCGCCAGTGCCGACAGCGCGGCGCGAACCCGTTCCCGGGCCTCGGACACCGCCTTGTCCGGAAGGCCCACGATCGAAAACGCGGGCAGCCCCGGCGACAGGGCGCATTGCACCTCGACCGTGCGCGCCTCTGCGCCTTCGAATGCGACGGTAAAGGCCCGTGTGATCATGCCACCCCCTGACGTTTTGCCAGCCCTAGGGGGTTTTGGTTTGCGGATGGTTAACGCGCCTCGGACCCGCTGTCACCCAGCCAGAGGGCCATGAAGGTCGGCCAGACGGCTGGGTCGGCGACCGTCTTGTCGCGGCAGAACGCGTTGCAAAAGCCAAAGCGCCGCCCCTCCATTTCAAGGAAATGCGTGACCGGGCGGCCTGAATAGGGGCAGGCGGCGTTTTCCGCCGGACCATCGGCGACGGCCCGTGCCGGTAGCGGCGCGGGCACCGGCCAGGGACGCGTGGGCCAGTCGCGGCCATAGTTCGGCTGATCGGGGCCGTCGACAAGACCCATCGCTCGCCAGCGCCGGAAGGACGGGTGGGCCAGATGGGCCGCGACATAGGCAGCGGCGGCAGGGCCGACCGGCAGGTCATAGCCGGCGATGCGCGTGGCGACAGGGGCAAAGAAGACGTCAGCCGCGCTGTAGGCGCCGCAGAGCCATGGGCCGGTGGACCGGGTCTGCGCGCGCGCCCAGTCCCATATCGTCTCCAGCCGGCGCAGGTCGGCCAGAACCGGGTCGGGCAGCGGACAGCCGGTATAGGCGATGCGCAGGTTCATCGGGCAGTGGTTGCGCAAGGCGCCAAAGCCCGAATGCATCTCGGCCGCGAGCGTTCGGGCGATGGCGCGGGCACCCGGCTCTGTGGGCCATATCCCAGCGCCGGGATGGCGGGACGAAAGCTCTTCGGCGATGGCGAGGCTGTCGGCGATGACCGGCCCTTCGGGCAGGCGCAGCGCTGGAACCGTCCGGGCCGGGGCGAAATCCGCCAGCAAGGCGGGGAATTCATCGGTATAGAGCTGTGCGCGCCGCGTCCGGCAGGGGATGCCGAAGGCATCGAACAGGAGCCAGCCGCGCAGCGACCAGCTTGAATAGGCGCGATCCCCGATTGCAAGTTCGTAATCCATCCGACGTCCCCCATGCTGCGGCGCCGAGGCTAGCGCAGCTTCTGCGTCCCGCCGAATGCAATTTTGGCGAAGCGGCGATCAGGGATGGTGATTGATCCGGCCGGTCGTCCAGCCGCTGTCTGTCCGATGAAGCTCGGTGAGCGAGAGGTTCTCGATCCGCTGCGCAAAGGCCTCGATGGTGGGCAGGCCGAGCGCCCGTTCGATCTGCGTCAGGATCGTGCCGAAATGGGCCACGGCGATGATGTCCCGGTCCGGATGGGCCGCAGCGATCCGGTCCACGGCTGCGTTGACCCGCCCTGCAAACACGCCCCAGCTTTCGCCACCGGGCGGCGCCGTCGGGCCGGGTTGGTCCCAGAAGGCGCGGATCAGGTCGGGCGTTTCGGCGTGAACCTCATCATGGGCGCGGTCTTCCCAGGCGCCGAAATGGATTTCCCGCAGACCCGCGTCATGGGACAGGCGGGTTCTGCCATTCGTGATCGCATCCGCTGTCATCGTTGCGCGCAGCAGGTCGGAGGAGATGACGAGCGCCCCCCGGGGCAGCATGGCGTCCAGCCGCGCGATCCGTTCGGTATCGCCCAGGTCCGCCGGGATATCCGTCCAGCCGATCATCCGCCGCGCATGGGTGGGCGCATGGCGAACCCAGAACCAGCGGCTCATCCCCGAAAGCCGTCGGGCAGGGCGCCGCGCAGCACCAGCGGCAGCCCGGCCACCACCAGAACGGCCAGATCGGCGGCCCCTGCAAGCCGCTGGTTCAGCCGTCCCTGTGCATCGCGGAACCTGCGGGCGAGCGCATTTTCGGGCACGATCCCCATGCCCACCTCATTCGTCACGACCACCACCGGCGCGGCGCAGTTGCGCAGCGCGGCCATAAGAAATTCCGTCTCGGCGGCAAGATCGGCGTCCCGCAGCATCCTGTTCGACAGCCAGAGCGTCGCGCAATCCAACAGCACGATTTCATTCGTCCCCGCCGTTGCGAGATGTGCCGCGGGGTCGTCGGGCGCCTCGATCGTGCGCCAGCCCGCGCCGCGCTGCGCCAGATGGGCGGCGATCCGGTCGCGCATCTCGTCGTCAAAGGCCTGCGCGGTCGCGAGATAGACCCGGTCGCGCCCGCTATGCCCCACAAGCCGTTCCGCGAAGGACGATTTACCGCAGCGGGCGCCCCCCGTGATCACACAGAGTTGAGGCCACGACACGCGGGGAACTTTCATATGATCCGGTTGTTGAGCCATGACGTATCAGCCGGTGAAGTTACATTTTAAGGGCAGTCAACGTCATACCCTGGGGGTTGGATATGGCACTGGACGGTTACAACGACAACGGATTTTCCCGCCGCGCGATGAAGGCGGAACTGCTTGATGCCGAAACGGAGCTGCGGCTTGCCTATGCCTGGCGCGACCAGCGCGACGAACAGGCGCTGCACAGGCTGATCACCGCCTATATGCGGCTTGCGATTTCCATGGCGTCGAAATTCCGCCGCTACGGCGCGCCGATGAACGACCTCATCCAGGAGGCGGGGCTGGGCCTGATGAAGGCCGCCGACAAGTTCGACCCGGATCGCGGCGTGCGCTTTTCCACCTATGCCGTCTGGTGGATCAAGGCGAGCATTCAGGATTACGTCATGCGCAACTGGTCGATGGTGCGGACGGGGTCCACATCCAGCCAGAAATCGCTCTTTTTCAACATGCGCCGGGTTCAGGCGCGGTTGGAGCGTGAGGCGCTCGCACGCGGCGAGTCGCTCGACGGGCACCAGCTGCGCCAGATGATCGCGACCGAGGTCGGCGTCCCCCTGCATGATGTGGAGATGATGGAGGGTCGTCTTTCGGGCTCCGACTATTCGCTCAACGCGACCCAGTCGTCCGAGGAAGAGGGCCGGGAATGGATCGACGCGCTGGAGGATGACGGGCTTCAGGCGGCGGAAATGGTGCAGCAGAGCCACGACTCCGCGCGGCTGCGCGAATGGCTGCTGACCGCGATGTCGGCGCTCAATGACCGGGAAAGGTTCATCGTGCGCGAACGCAAGCTGCGCGAGGAACCGCGGACGCTCGAGTCGCTGGGCGATGAACTCGGGCTCTCGAAAGAGCGGGTGCGGCAACTGGAAGCGGCGGCCTTCGGGAAAATGCGCAAAAGCCTTGAAGCCCAGTCGCGAGAGGTCCACAACTTCCTCGTATGAGGCTGATTGTCCTTGCCACCCTTGCTGCCGCCCCCTGCGTCGCCCAGTGCGCCGAGATCGGGGCAGAGGGGCTTTCCGCCCTCCCGCGCGCCGATGTGGTGGTGGTCGGAGAGGTGCATGACAACCCCGCGCATCACATGAACCAGAAGGCCGTGCTTGATACCATGCGGCCTGCGGCGGTCGTCTTCGAGATGCTGACGCCGGATCAGGCCGCCCGCGTCACTCCGGATCTGCGCGCCGATTGCAAGGCGCTGGCCGAGGCGTTGGACTGGGAGTCCTCGGGCTGGCCGGATTTCGCGATGTATTGCCCGCTCTTTCAGGTTGGCGGCGCGGTGCATGGCGCGGCGATACCGCGGGACGAGGCGCGCCGCGCCATGACGGGGGGCGCCGAGGCCGTGTTCGGTCCCGAGGCGGCGCGCTACGGTCTCGACCAGCCACTGGCGGCCGCCGATCAGACGACCAGAGAGGCCGAGTTCGCCGAGGCCCATTGCAACGCGCTCCCGCCTGATCTGCTGCCGGGCATGGTCACCGCACAGCGGGTGCGCGACGCGCGCCTGGCGCAGGTCGCAATCCGGGCGCATGGGGAAACCGGCGGGCCGGTGGCGGTCATCGCGGGCACCGGCCACGCGAGGCGCGACCGGGGAATTCCTGCCAAGCTGGCGCTTGCGGCGCCCGACCTTTCGGTGATCGCGCTGGGTCAGCTGGAAACCCCGCCGGACGGCGTGCCGCCCTTCGACTACTGGATCGTGACCTCTGCGCCTGACCGGGGCGACCCTTGCGCCGCGTTTCGCTGACGGTTGAGTTCGCCCGCCCCCCGCCATAAACCTGTGGCCATGAACCCGTCCCATGACTTTGTGAGCGGGAACTGCGAGGCGCTGCGATGCTGACGGGAAAACGCATTCTTCTGATGATCGGCGATGCACCCGGGGCCTCGGCCGCGCCCGAGGCGATCCGGCATCTGCGCGCAGCCGGGGCCGAGGTCATCCCGTTTCCGCTGCCCGGCGCGCTGGTCTATGTGACGCCCGCCGCCCTGGCGGAACGCGCCGCGCGCGCGGTGGTTGAGGGTCCCCAAGGGGTCGACGCCGACCTTACGCTGGGATTTGCGGTGGGGCCCGCGCTTGCAGACCTGGCTCCCGAACGGGGTCCCCGCCTGATCGTCGGTGCCCCGGGGTCCGACCTGCCGGAATTGGCCGATCTTGCCGAGCTTTGCATCGCGGCGCTTGCGGCGGACGAGGGGCCCTTGGCGGGGCGGCATGTTCTTGTGACCTCCGGTCCCACCCATGAACCCATTGACCCGGTGCGCTACATCGCCAACCGGTCGTCGGGTGCGCAGGGCACGGCCATCGCGCGGGCGCTTGTGGCGCAGGGGGCACAGGTGACATTCGTGACCGGCCCGGCAGCGGTTCCGCCGCCGACCGGGGTGCGTCTGGTCCGGGTCGAGACCGCGATCCAGATGCGCGACGCGGTCGAGGCCGCGCTTCCGGCCGATGCGGCGGTCTTTGCGGCGGCGGTGGCGGATTGGCGCGTGGCGCAGGCCGCAACCTCCAAGATGAAGAAGGACGGCAGCGGCCGCCTTCCGCAACTGAGCTTTACCGAAAATCCGGATATCCTTGCGGCGGTGGCGCAGCGGTCCGTGGGGCGCCCGCGTCTCGTGATCGGCTTCGCGGCCGAGACCGACGACGTGCTGGCCCATGCAACGGCGAAACGGCTGCGAAAGGGCTGCGACTGGATCGTCGCCAACGACGTCTCGCCCGGCACCGGCATCATGGGCGGGCGGGAAAACGCGGTGACGCTGATCACGGCGGCCGGCGCCGAGACCTGGCCCCGCATGGGCAAGGACCAGGTCGCCGAGCGTCTGGCGACGAGAATTGCGGAGGCCTTGAGATGATCCCTGTTCTGCAAGTCCTGAGAGAGGATTGGGCCGACACCACCCTGCCTCTGCCCTCCTACGAAACGGCGGGCGCGGCCGGCGCCGATCTGCGCGCGAACCTGCCGGCCGATCAGCGGGCGGGCGTGACGCTTGCGCCCATGGGCCGCGCGATCATCCCGACCGGGTTGCGACTGGAAATTCCGGCGGGCCACGAGGTGCAGATACGCCCCCGCTCCGGCCTTGCCGCAAAGCACGGGATCACCCTTGCGAATGCGCCGGGGACCATAGACAGCGACTATCGCGGGCCGCTGGGGGTGATCCTGATCAATCTGGGTGCCGAGCCCTACACCGTGCATCACGGCGACCGGATCGCGCAGATGGTCGTGGCGCCCGTGGTGCAGGCGCGGTTCGAACTGGTCGAGGTGCTGGGCGAGACCACGCGCGGTTCGGGCGGGTTCGGCTC
The DNA here is from genome assembly GCF_042681825.1 of Halodurantibacterium flavum. NCBI lineage: Bacteria > Pseudomonadati > Pseudomonadota > Alphaproteobacteria > Rhodobacterales > Paracoccaceae > Halodurantibacterium > Halodurantibacterium flavum. The sequence continues at coordinate 80,487 of NZ_JBHUGH010000013.1, read as the reverse complement.
TACGGGGCGGCGCTGATGGCGCTTGTGCTCATCCTCTGCGCAGCGATCTGGGGCATCGGCTGGGCGATGGGGGCGCCGGTGCGCGCGCGGCTGGGGATGATGGGCCTGCTGCTGATCGGTGTGATCCTCGGGCATCTGATCCTGCCGCCGGACAACCCGCTGCGCACCGCCACGGGGGGGAATGCGGCGGGCTGGGTCGTGCTGATCGCCCTGATCGGACTTGGCATGGGCTATCGCGCGGCGCTGGCGCGGCTGCGCAGCCGCGCGCGTACCACGGATGATGCGCAGGGTCCGGCGCAGCCCCCCAAGGCGCCCTTTTCCGATGCCGAGCTTGACCGCTACGCCCGCCACATCATGCTGCGAGAGGTCGGCGGACCGGGGCAGAAGGCGCTCAAATCCGCGCGGGTGCTGGTGATCGGGGCGGGGGGCCTGGGCTCGCCCGCGCTGCTTTACCTTGCCGCGGCGGGGGTAGGCACGATCGGGGTGATCGACGACGATGCGGTCGAAAACTCCAACCTTCAGCGGCAGGTGATCCATACGGATGACCGGATCGGGATGCCCAAGGTCTTTTCGGCGGAAAAGGCGATGCGCGCGCTGAACCCTCATGTTACGATCCGGCCCTATCATCGCCGCCTGACGCCTGAAATCGCGGCGGCGCTTTTCTCGGAATATGATCTGATCCTCGATGGCAGCGACAATTTCGACACGCGCTATCTGGTCAACCGCGTGGCCGTGCGGACCGGCAAGCCGCTTATCGCTGCCGCGATGGCGCGGTGGGAGGGGCAGATCGCCCTTTATGACAGCGCCGCCGGCACCGCCTGCTTTGAATGCGTCTTTCCGGAACGTCCCGCGCCCGGGCTCGTGCCGACCTGCGCCGAGGCCGGGGTGATCGCGCCCTTGCCGGGCGTCCTCGGGTCGATGATGGCGCTCGAGGCGGTCAAGCACCTGACGGGGGCGGGCCAGACGCTGGCCGGGCGGCTGCTGATCCATGATGCGCTTTATGCCGAAACTCGCGCCATCACGTTGCATCGGCGGCCGGATTGCGCCGCCTGCGGCTCCGCACGCACGGATGAACACAGGGGCGGGGTGGAAGCGGCGCCCGCGAATACATAGCTTGGCTTCAAAGGAGATCCCGATGACCAACGCGCTGCTGAACCGCTGGGAAACGCCGTTCCAGATCCCGCCCTTCGACCTGATCCGGGATGAGGATTTCGCCCCCGCCTTCGATGCCGCGCTCGCCGAGGGGCGCATGGTGATCGCCGCGATCGCCGATAACCCGGAGCCCCCGACCTTCGCCAACACGGTCGAGGCGATGGAGTTCGCCGACGCCGCGCTGGACCGGGTGGCGGGGGTGTTCTTCAACCTCGCCAGCGCCGATGCGACGCCTGCGCGCGAGGCCCTGCAGCGCGATCTCGCGCCCCGGCTCTCGGCCTTCAGTTCCGAGATCACGAACAACCGCGCCCTCTTCGACCGGATCGAGACGCTCTGGTCCCGACGGGACGATCTGGGTCTGACTGCCGAACAGATGCGGGTTCTGATGCTCTATCGGCGGATGTTCCTGAGGGCCGGGGCGGCGCTGGAAGGGGCGGCGCGCGACCGGCTGACGGCGGTGAAGGAACGGCTTGCGGTTCTGGGGACGCAGTTCACCCAGAACCTTCTGGCGGATGAACGCGGCTGGTCGATGCCGCTTGCGGAGGACGATCTGGCGGGCCTGCCCGATTTTGTCCGCGACACCGCCCGCGCCGCCGCCGGGGAACGGGGGCTGACGGGCCATGCCCTGACGCTGAACCGGTCGCTGATCGTGCCCTTCCTGCAATTCTCGGCCCGGCGCGATCTGCGCGAAACGGCTTGGCGCGCCTGGACGGCCCGGGGCGCGAACGGCAACGACCACGACAACCGCGCCATCGCGGCCGAAACGCTTGCCCTTCGGGCCGAACGCGCGGCGCTGCTCGGCCATGCGGATTTCGCGAGCTACAAGCTCGAGACCGAGATGGCGGGCAGCCCTGCTGCTGTGCGCGACCTTCTGATGCAGGTCTGGGCACCTGCGCGCCGGATCGCCGAGGCCGACGCGAAGGTGCTGGAGGCGATGATGAACGCCGAGGGCATCAACGGCGCGCTGGAACCCTGGGACTGGCGCCATTACGCGGAAAAGCGGCGGCAGGCGGAACATGACCTCGATGAGGCCGCGCTGAAGCCCTATTTCTCGCTCGACGCGATGATCGCCGCGGCCTTCGATGTGGCGCACCGGCTGTTCGGGCTCGACTTCCGGCCGCTCGACCTGCCGCTTTACCATGAGGACGCCCGTGTGTGGGAGGTGACGCGGGACGGGCGGCACATGGCGGTTTTCATCGGCGACTATTACGCGCGATCCTCCAAACGTTCGGGCGCCTGGTGCTCGGCGATGCGGAGCCAGAAAAAACTGGGTGGCGAGACGCGGCCCATCGTCGTCAACGTCTGCAACTTCGCCAAGGGCGATCCGACGCTTTTGTCCTATGACGACGCGCGCACGCTGTTTCACGAATTCGGCCACGCGCTGCACCAGATGCTGTCGGACGTGACCTATTCCTTCATCTCGGGCACCTCGGTCGCGCGCGACTTCGTGGAACTGCCAAGCCAGCTTTACGAACATTGGCTGGAGGTTCCCGAGGTTCTGGAACGTCACGCGCGCCACGCCCGGACGGGGGCGCCCATTCCGCAAGACCTGCTGAACCGGCTGCTTGCGGCGCGGACCTTCGACCAGGGCTTTGCGACTGTCGAATATGTCGCCTCGGCGCTGGTCGATCTGGCCTTTCACGAAGGCCCGCCGCCCGCCGACCCGATGGCCCGGCAGGCCGAGGTGCTGGCGGAAATCGGGATGCCCCGCGCCATCACGATGCGGCACGCGACCCCGCATTTCGCCCATGTCTTTTCGGGCGACGGGTATTCCAGCGGCTACTACAGCTACATGTGGTCCGAGGTGATGGACGCCGACGCCTTCGCCGCCTTTGAGGAGGCGGGCGATCCCTTTGACCCCGGACTTGCCGCGCGGCTGGAACGTCACATCCTTGCTGCTGGCGGCTCGGCCGATGCCGAAGAGCTTTATCGTGCGTTTCGCGGGCGGATGCCCGGCCCCGAGGCGCTGCTGCGGGGCCGGGGGCTCGACGCTGCGTGATCAGCGCAGCGGATCCTTGTGGATGATGACATCGGCCTGCGGATAGGCTTCGAGGATCGCGCGTTTGAGGCCCGCGGCAATGCCATGGGCCTGATCCAGCGTCTGTGTGCCGTCGAGTTCGATGTGAAGGTTCACGAACAGGCGCGACCCGGAGGTCCGGGTCTTGAGATCGTGGTGGCCATGTACGCCCGGCCAGCCCGCCACGATATTTTCGATGCCCGCGATGGTGCCGGGGTCGGCGCTGCGGTCCATCAGCGCGTCCCAGGCGCCGCGCCCGATCCGCAACGCGCCCCGCAGCAGGATCGCCGCCGCGAGCAGGGCGACGACCGAATCCACCTGCGGCAGCCCGAACCGGGAGGACGCGATCAGCGCCACGATGGCCCCCAGATTGGGGATGAGATCGCCGAGGTAATGCAGCCGGTCGGCCTGAACCACGCGGTTGCCGGTCTGCCGCGCCACATGCCCCTGCCAGAGCACGAGACCCATCGTCAGCGCGACCGAAATCAGCATCACGGCGATGCCCGCCCCCTCGGCCTCGATCCGGCCGTCATCGGGCAGCGCCAGCCGGCGCAACGCCGCGACCGCGATCACCACCGAAGAGACCGTGATGAACAGCGCCTGCCCGAGCGCCGCCAGATCCTCGGCCGAGGAATGGCCAAAGCGGTGGTCGTCGTCGGGCGGGCGCGCGGCATAGGCTATGGCCGCGAGGCCCGCCGCCGAGATCATCAGGTCAAGCGCGCTGTCGGCAAGCGATGCGGCCACCGAAAGCGCGCCGGTTTCGGCCAGCGCCCAGAGCTTCAGCGCCACAAGGATGGATGCCACCGTGACCGAGGCGATGCCCGCCGTCAGGTTCAGGCGCGGATGCGCGTTCAGCTTCATGCGGTCCATCTTCGCACCCCGGGATAGTGACAGGGACCGTTCTGGTAGGCGCTGCGCCGGATTCGCGCAAGCCCGCGTCCGCCCCCTAGTCGATGACCTCGCCCGGGTCGATGCCCCAGAGCGCGCTGCGCGGCGCCCAGCCGCGCGCCCCATCGGCATTCAGGCGGCACCATTCGGGCTGGCACTGCTGCAGCCGCGCGACGACCCCGGCCTCCAGATAGGCGGTGACCTCGGACCCGGCATCGGGGCGGGAATGGAGCGCCAACATGTTTTCGTCCACGATCACGGTACGCACGCCCGAGAGCAGCGCGTAATGAACCCAGCCGCCGGCGCCGTCCCGATCCTCGACCCGGCGCCAGTGCTCGTGTTCGGCCGTGACGCGCAGCGGCATGTCGCGCCGCGTGAACACCCAGTCGATCCGGTGGCTGAGCCCCGGCCCGCGCCGGGCGTTCCCCTCGCCACCCTTGAGCGAGACATATCGCGGCAGCGGAAGGTTGGTGACCGGGCCGCGCAACTGTTCGGCCATCGCCGCGCCGCCGGCCACCAGCGAAACGAGGACGGCCAGCGCCGCCCGCCTGAATGCAATCATTGTTCTGCCCATCCGCCTGTCTTCGTCAGGTCTGTTCTTCGTTCGGGGCGCCTGCGCGTCGCCACGACATGGCAAAAGACAGGTGCCGAATGTCATGCTTGTGCCAGTGCCTCCTATCCGGCAGTTTGCCAGCAAGTGGCGTCCATGGAAAGAGCGAGGAGGGGTCCCGGTGGCGAAGCAGCGGCTGAATGTGGTGGTGACGCGGCGCCTGCCCGAGGTGGTCGAGACGCGCCTCAAGGAACTGTTCGACGTCGACCTGCGCGATCCGGACACGCCCATGACGCGCGACGAACTGGCGGCGGCGATGCGCCGGGCGGATGTGCTGGTGCCCTCGATCGGCGACCGGATCGACGCGAACCTTCTGGCGGGCGCCGGGGAAAAGCTGAAGCTCATCGCGAATTACGGCGCGGGTGTCGACCATATCGACGTTGCCAGCGCCCGACAGCGCGGCGTTCTGGTGTCGAACACACCCGGGGTTCTGACCGAGGATACGGCGGACATGACGCTTGCCCTGATCCTTGCCGTGGTGCGGCGGCTGCCGGAAGGGATGGCGCTGATGCAGGCGGGGCAGTGGCAGGGCTGGTCGCCCACCGCGCTGATGGGCGGGCGCATCGCGGGGCGGCGGCTCGGCATCCTCGGGATGGGGCGGATCGGGCAGGCGGTGGCGCGGCGCGCCCGGGCCTTCGGGATGCAGATCCATTACCACAACCGCAAGCGCCTGCGCCCCGAGGTGGAGACCCCGCTGGAGGCGACCTTCTGGGAGAGCCTCGACCAGATGGTGGCGCGGATGGATATCGTCTCGGTCAACTGCCCGCATACGCCCTCGACCTTTCACCTGATGAATGCCCGGCGGCTGAAGTTGATGAAACCCTCGGCGGTGATCGTGAATACCTCACGCGGGGAGGTGATCGACGAAAACGCCCTGACCCGGATGCTGCGCGCGGGCGAGATCGCGGGCGCGGGGCTCGACGTGTTCGAGCGGGGCGCGCAGGTGAACCCGCGCCTGCGGGAACTGCCCAATGTGGTTCTGCTGCCGCATATGGGGTCTGCGACGCTGGAGGGTCGGGTCGAGATGGGCGAAAAGGTCATCATCAACATCAAGACCTTTGCCGACGGGCATCGGCCACCGGATCTGGTCCTGCCCGGGATGCTGTAGGGGGGCGGGACGGGGCTTCTCCCGCCCGTCTTCGGCGCTTGCGCGCCTCATCCCGTTGGGCCCGGCCGCGCGCTGACGCGCGCGGTGTCGTTTTCCTGCCGCAAGTGGTCGGGGGGATAGGCCCCTGTGCCGCGCCCTCTGGCATGAAGGCTGAAACGGACCAACGGAGTCGCGCCATGAAGACCCATGTCAAAGCCCTTGTCGTCGGCGGCGGTGCGGTGGGCACCGGCATTGCCTATCACCTTGCCAAGGCCGGATGGGAGGTGATGCTGCTGGAACGCGACGAGCTGACCAGCGGGTCCACCTGGCACGCGGCGGGTCTGCTGCCGCTTTTCAACATGGGCTATGCGACCAGCCACATCCACGACTACAGCGTCCGCTTCTACAAGACGCTCGAGGCAGAAACCGGGCTGAACGCGGGCTTTGCCGTCGTCGGCAACCTGCGCATGGCCCAGACCGGGGCGCGGATGGATGAATACCGGCTCTATTCCTCGACCGCCGAGACGGTGGGGATCGAGCATGAGTTCCTGACGCCCGCCCAGATCCGTGAACGCTGGCCGCTGGTGCGGACCGAGGACCTGAAGGGCGCGCTCTTTCACCCGGGCGACGGCTATATCAACCCTGCCGATGTGACGCAGGCAATGGCCAAGGGTGCGCGCCAGCGCGGCGTCGAGATCGTGCGCAAGGTGCAGGCGCAGGGCTATCGCTGGACGGGCGCGGAATGGGTCGTCACCTGCTGCCGGATGGAGGAACGGGGCGGCAACCTCGTGCCCTCGGACGACGTGTTCGAGATCCGGGCCGAACATGTCGTGACGGCTACGGGCAACCATGCGCAGCGCACCGCGCGCCTGTTGGGGATCAAGATCCCCGCGATCCCGGTCGAGCATCAGTATATCGTGACCGAGCCCGACCCGGCGCTGGTCGAGTGGCGGCGCGCGGGGAACCCGGAACATCCGGTGCTGCGCGACGCGGATGCGAAATGGTATGTGCGCGAGGAGCGCGGCGGCTGGATTCTGGGCCCCTATGAACGGAACGCGCCGGCGCGGTTCCTCTATGACGTGCCCGAAAGCTTCCGGGCCGATCTCTTCCCCCTCGATCTGGAGCGGATCGAAGAGGAATACATGTCGATGATCCACCGTATTCCGTCCTCCGAGACAGTGGGGCTCAAGGACGATTTCAACGGGCCGATCTGCTACACCCCCGATGGCAACCCGCTGGTCGGGCCGGCGCCGGGGCTGCGCAACATGTGGCTGGCCGAGGGCTTCAGCTTCGGCATCACGGCGGCGGGTGGCACGGGCCATTACCTTGCGCAGATGATGGTCGAGGGTGAGGCCGAGATCGACATGGCGAGCCTCGATCCGCGCCGCTATGGCGACTGGATGACCACCGAATATGCCGCGCGCAAGAACGAGGAATGCTATGAGCACGTCTTTGTCCTGCACCACCCGGACGAAGAGCGTGAGGCCTGCCGCCCGCTGCGCACCGCGCCCTGCTATGACCGCGTAAAGGCGCGGGGCGCCCAGTTCGGGCAGGTCAACGGGTGGGAGCGTCCGAACTACTACGCGCCGCAGGGCTTTGACGACCATGCCGCGCGCAGTTTCCGGCGCGGTGGCTGGTGGCAATATGCCGAGGCCGAGGCCCGGGCGGTTCGTGAAACCGCGGGTCTGATCGACGCAACGGCCTTTACCAAGCATCGGGTGGCCGGGCAGGGGGCGACAGCCTTCCTCGACTGGTTCACCACGAACCGGCTGCCGGCCGTGGGGCGGATCAACCTGACCTATGCCCTGACCGCGACGGGCACCACGCGGACCGAATACACCATCGTCCGGCTGGCCGAGCATGAATATTACCTTGTCAGCGCGGGGGCCTGGACGGCCTATGATGCCGACTACCTGCGCAAATGCGCGGCCGACCGCCAGGCCGATTTCGGCTATGTGGAAGTTCAGGACGTGACGACCCAATGGGGTGTCTTTGCGCTGGCGGGGCCGAACAGCCGCGCGATCCTGAACGACCTCGTGCGCGATGCCGAGCCGGCCACCGTGCTGGGGAACAAGCGCTTCCCCTGGCTTTCGATGCGCAATATCGAACTCGGGATGTGCCCCGTCCGTGCCATCCGTGTCGCCTATACCGGCGAGCTGGGATGGGAACTGCACCACCCGATCGAGATGCAGAACTACCTCTTTGACCGGATCCTGGCGGCGGGTGAGCCGCATGGGATGAAACTGGTGGGGGCGCGGGCGCAGAACTGGCTGCGGCAGGAAAAGTCCTATCGCGCCTTCGGCACGGAACTCGGCCGCGATGCAACCCCGCTGGAAGGCGGGCTCGACCGGTTCGTGGACCTGACCAAGGATTTCCTCGGCAAGGAGGCGATGCTTGCCAAGGGCATCCGGTCGCGCTGCGTCACGCTGCTGATCGACGGACCGAATGATGCCGACCCCTGGGGGCGTGAGGCGCTGTTCCATGACGGCGCGCGGGTCGGGCGCCTGACCTCGGGCGGCTGGTCGGTCGCCTTTGGCCGCCAGATCGGAATGGGCTATGTGCGACCCGATCTTTCGGCGGTGGGCACGCGGCTCAAGGTCCGGATCATGGGCGATCTGTGGGATGCCGAGGTTGTCGAGGACAGCCCCTATGATCCGCAGAATGCCCGCATCCGCCAGGACGGCTGACGCATGAAAAAGGGCCGGCGTGCTGCCGGCCCTTCCTGCATGACGGATCGCGGTCTTACTGGCCGGTGCGCACCCGGGTCCAGAGCCGCGTCACGATACGCTCGGTCCGGGCATCACGCACGACGGTCGGGAACAGTTTCTCCTGCACCTCTGCGGGCGGGAAAATCGCCGGATCGCTCGTGATTTCTTCGTCCACCATCGGCAGCGAGGCCGAATTGGCGTTCGCATAGTAGACGTAGTTCGTGATGTCGGCGGTGATCTCGGGCTCCATGATGAAGTTGATGAAGGCATGGGCTGCCTCGGGGTTCGGCGCGTCGGCGGGGATCGCCATCATGTCGAACCACTGCATCGCGCCCTCGACCGGCACGGAATAGCCGACCTCGACGTTGTTCTCGGCCGCCAGCGCCCGGTCCGCCGCGATAAAGACATCGCCCGACCAGCCGACGGACACGCAGACGTCCCCGTTCGCAAGATCGGTGATGTATTGCGAGGAATGGAAATAGCGCACATAGGGGCGCACCGATTCCAGCAATGCCGCCGCCTGTTCCAGATCGGCCTCTTCGTTCGACAGCGGATCGAGGCCCAGGTAGTTCAGCGCCGTCTGCATCATGTCGGGGGCGGAATCGAGGAAGGTGATGCCGCAATCGGCAAGCTGCGAGGCGATTTCCGGGTCGAAGACCAGCGCCCAGCTGTCGACCGGCGCATCCTCGCCCAGCCGCTCCTCGACCGCGGCCACGTTGTAGCCGATGCCGGTCGTGCCCCACATGTAGATGACGGCATGTTCGTTGCCGGGGTCATAGGCGGCGGCGGCCTCCATCAGCCCTTCGTCCATGTTGACGAGGTTCGGCAGAAGGTCGCGGTTCAGCGGCTGATAGACGCCCGCTGCGATCTGGCGCTGAAGGTATTGCGAGGTGGGAACCACCACGTCATAGCCCGAGGACCCGGCCAGGAGACGCGCCTCCAGCACCTCGTTGCTGTCATAGACGTCATAGACGACGCGGATGCCTGTCGCCTCTTGGAACCGGGCGATCGTATCTTCGGCGATGTAATCCGACCAGTTATAGACATTGACGGTCTGCTGCTGGGCGAGGGCGGGCAGGGCGACCGCGCTGGCGGCAATGCTCAGGATGGCGAGTTTCTTCATCATTCACTCCCGGTTGGAAATACAGGCGACAGGGTAGGGGCTGCGGGCGGGTCCGTAAACTGGCGGCGTCACTCCGGGTCGCGATGCGTGCTGCGGCGCAGTTGCCACATGGCGATGCCGACCCCCAGCGCGACGATGGCGATGATGATCGTGGCCAGCGCGTTCACATCCGGGCTGACGCCCAACCGGACCTTGGAAAAGATGACCATGGGCAGGGTGGATGCCCCGGGCCCGGTCACGAAGCTCGCGATCACCAGATCGTCGAGCGACAGCGTGAAGGCCAGCAGCCAGCCCGCCACCAGCGCCGGCGCGATGATCGGCAGGGTGATGTCGAAAAAGACCCGGACCGGATGCGCGCCCAGATCCATCGCGGCTTCCTCGACACTCTGGTCCATGCCCGCAAGGCGGGACTGCACGACCACGGCGACAAAGGCCATGCAGAAGGTCACATGGGCGATGATGATGGTGGTTTCGCCCCGGCCCGCAGGCCAGCCCAGAAGCTGCTCCATCGCGACGAAGAGCAGGAGCATCGAAAGGCCGGTGATGACCTCGGGCATCACGAGGGGGGCAGTGGCCATGCCGGTCAGCAGCGCGCGGCTGCGGAACCGGCCGAACCGCATCAGCACATAGGCGGCAAGCGTTCCCAGAACCACGGCGATGCTGGCGCTGATGAACGCGACCCTGAGGCTGATCCAGGCGGCGCCAAGGATTTGCGGGTCGCGGAAAAGTTGGCCATACCAGCGGGTCGAAAACCCGCCCCAGACCGTGACAAGGCGGCTTTCGTTGAAGCTGAAGACGATCAGTGACAGGATCGGCGCATAGAGGAACACGAACCCCAGCACTGCCACGACGGGAAGGAACCAGCCGCGCCTCATCCCCGTTCCTCCGCCCGGGCCTGCGCGTTGCGCAGCGCCATGATCGGCAGGACCAGCACGATCAGCATCGCGATCGCAACCGCCGAGGCGACGGGCCAGTCCCGGTTGGAAAAGAACTCGTTCCACAAGACGCGCCCGATCATCAGCGTGTTCGGCCCGCCCAGAAGCTCGGGGATCACGAATTCACCGATGGCGGGGACAAAGACCAGCATGAAGCCCGCAATGATCCCCGACATCGAAAGCGGCAGCGTCACGTTGAAGAAGGTCGAGATGGGGCGCGCGCCCAGGTCGGCCGAGGCCTCCAGCAGGCTGTCGTCCAGCTTTACGAGGTTCGCATAGAGCGGCAGGATCATGAACGGCAGATATGTATAGACGATTCCCAGATAGACCGCGAAGTTGGTCTGCAGCATCTGGATCGGCGTGTCGATGATGCCCAGCGACAACAGGACGTTGTTGACCACGCCGTTCGTGCGAAGGAACCCCTGCCACGCATAGACCCGCAGCAGGAACGAGGTCCAGAACGGCAGGATCACCAGCATCAGCAGGATGGTTCGGCGCGGTTCGGGGCTGCGCGCGATGTAATAGGCCATAGGATAGCCGATCAGCAGCGCAAAGGTTGCCGAGACGAAGGCGACCCGGATTGAAAAGATGTAGGCGTTGGTATAGAGCGCGTCCTGCCAGAGATAGGCGTAGTTTTCAAAGTTCAGGTTGACGGTGGCGCGCAGCCCGTCCCATTCCACCAGCGGGAGATAGGGCGGGCGGGCGATCGCGGCCTCGGACAGGCTGATCTTGGCGACGACCAGAAACGGGATCAGGAAAAAGATCAGCAGCCAGACGAGCGGGATGGCGATGACCAGCCCGCGCCCCGAGATACCAAGGCGCCCCAAAAGCGCCGCGCTGTGGCGCCAGACCGCGCTCATTCCGACAGCACCACGCCCGAGGTGTCGCCCCAGCTGAGCCAGACGCGCTCGTCCCAGGTGATCGCCTCTTGCGACTGGCGGAACAGGTTCGCCTGCGTCGCCCGCACCGTCTTGCCGGTGTCGAGCCGGATGCGATAGATGCTGAGATTGCCCATGTAGAGGATTTCCTCGACGATCCCCTGCACGGCGTTCACGTCATCTTCGGGCTTTTCGCGGCCGAGGGTGATCTTTTCGGGCCGGATCGCATACCACATCTGCTGGTTCATGGTGCAGGACACACCGTGGCCGATATGGATCGTGCCGCCCATGTCGGGGCTGGCGAGGCGGATGAAATCGGGCTCATCCTCGACCACGCGGCCCTCGAACATGTTCACGGAACCCACGAAATCCGCAACGAAGCGGGATTTGGGGAATTCGTATATCTCGCGCGGTTCGGCCACCTGCACGATCCGGCCGGCATTCATCACCCCGATCCGGGTGGACAGGGTCATCGCCTCTTCCTGATCGTGGGTCACGATGATGAAGGTCACGCCCAGCGTTTCCTGAATCCGGATCAACTCGTATTGCGTCTCCTCGCGCAGCTTCTTGTCGAGCGCGCCAAGGGGTTCGTCCAGCAGCAAAAGCTTGGGCCGCTTGACCAGCGAACGGGCCAGCGCCACACGCTGCCGCTGCCCGCCGGAAAGCTGATGCGGCTTGCGCCGGGCAAAGGGTGTCAGTTGCACCATCCGCAGCATCTCGGCCACGCGGTCGCGCGCCTCGGCCTTGGCCATGCCTTCGCGCATCAGCCCGTAGGCCACGTTCGCCTCGACCGTCATATGCGGAAAGAGCGCGTAGGACTGGAACATCATGTTGGTCGGGCGGTCATAGGGCGGGATGCCCGCCATGTCCTGTCCGTCGATCTCGATCCGGCCCTCGGTCGGGGTTTCAAACCCCGCGAGCATCCGCAACAGCGTGGACTTGCCGCAGCCCGACCCGCCCAGAAGGCAGAACAACTCGCCGCGATAGATATCGAGGCTGACATCGTCCACCGCGTAGAAGTCGTCGTATTTCTTGGTGACCTTGTGGATGCGGACGAAGGGTTTCGCATCCGGCAGGAGCCAGGGCTTGGTCGCGGCATTCGCTTGGGGCTGGGACATCAACGCTCCGGCAGGGGTGGGGCAGGGGATCGTGGCGGGAAAGGCGGCGGCGGGTGCGGGGCGACCTTCCGGCAGGTCATGGAAAACTATGCAAGTGCCGCTTTGGCTGTCAAGGCAAGCAGTGGCTGCGGCGACGCCGCAACGGGCAGATGCCGCTTTTTCAGGCGCAGGTCCGGGGGCGCCGATCCGGGCCTGTCATTCCCGGCCGGATGCGAGAAAGACGCGGACGTTTTCCTCGAATTCCCGCGGCTTTTCCGCGTGCAGCCAGTGCCCCGCGCCGGGGATGCGGGCAAAGCGGCTGTTGGGGAAGAGCGCCTTTATCCGCGCGCGATGTTCGGGCAGCACATAGTCGGACGCGCCCCCCGAAAGGAACAGCGACGGCCCGTCGAACTGCCCCGAGATATCCGGCCAGCCGATGATGCGGTCCATCTCTGCCTCCAGCACATCGAGGTTCAGGCGCCAGCGCGGGGGCTGCGCCTTGAGGTCGAGCGACTGGAGCAGGAAGGCGCGCAGGACCGGGGCCCGGAGCTCTTCCGCAAGACGACGATCCGCCTCGCCGCGCGTGGTCAGCCCGGTCAGGTCCAGCCCGCGCATCGCGTGGATCAGGTGTGACTGGCTGTGCCCATAGGCGACGGGCGCGATATCGGCCACGATCAGCCGGTCCACCCGCTCGGGCCGGGTCAGGGCCAGCATCATCGCCGCCTTGCCCCCCATCGAATGGCCCAGAACGTCCACCCGCCCGCCTGCAGCCTCGATCACCTCGGCAAGATCGGCCGCCAGATCGTCATAGCCATTGCTGGCTGCGTGAAAGCTGGCGCCGTGGTTGCGCATGTCCACGGTGATCGTGTCGCGGGTGTCGGCCAGCCGTCGCGCGATCACGCCCCAGTTCCGCGCCGAGCCGAACAGCCCATGCACGATCAGAAGGGGCGGATGTCGCGGGTCCTGCCCGGCGATGCGGTCGAAATGCAGCACGTGCTGTTCCCTCAGGGACCGGCGGCGACGTTCCCGCCACCGCCGGTGGCTTTCTCAGATCTCGGGATAGATCGGGAAACGCTGGCAGAGGGCAAGCACCTCGGCGCGGACCTTGGCCTCCACCTCGGCATTGCCGTCCTCGCCATTCGCGGCGAGCCCGTCAACGACCTCGACGATCCAGTCGGCGATCTGGCGGAACTCGGCTTCGGCAAAGCCGCGCGTGGTGCCCGCAGGCGTCCCCAGCCGGACGCCCGAGGTAACGGCGGGCTTTTCCGGGTCGAACGGGATGCCGTTCTTGTTGCAGGTGATATGCGCCCGCTCCAGTGCCTTTTCGGTCGCGTTCCCCTTGACCCCCTTGGGTCGCAGGTCGACCAGCATGACATGCGTATCCGTCCCGCCCGTGACGATGTCGAGCCCGCCCTTCATCAACTGGTCCGCCAGCGCCTGCGCGTTCTTGACCACCTGCGCGGCATAGGCCTTGAATTCGGGCCGCAGCGCCTCGCCGAAGGCCACCGCCTTGGCGGCGATCACATGCATCAGCGGGCCGCCCTGAATGCCCGGAAAGATTGCTGAATTGACCTTTTTCGCGATTTCTTCGTCATTGGTCAGGATCATGCCGCCCCGGGGGCCGCGCAGGGTCTTGTGCGTCGTGGTCGTCGCCACATGGGCGTGCGGGAAGGGCGAGGGATGCGCGCCGCCCGCGACGAGCCCGGCGAAATGGGCCATGTCCACGAGGAGATAGGCGCCCACCATGTCGGCGATCGCGCGGAAGCGGGCAAAGTCGATCTGGCGCGGAATGGCCGAGCCGCCCGCGATGATCAGCTTGGGCTGATGCTCCTTGGCCAGCGCCTCGACCTCGTCATAGTCGATCATGTTGTCCTGCTGACGCACGCCGTATTGCACTGCGTTGAACCACTTGCCCGACTGGTTCGGCGCGGCCCCGTGCGTCAGGTGCCCGCCCGATGCGAGGTTCATCCCCAGGATCGTGTCGCCCGGCTTCACCAGCGCGTTGAACACCCCCTGGTTCGCCTGGCTGCCCGAATTCGGCTGCACATTGGCGAACTGCACCCCGAAAAGCGCGCAGGCACGTTCGATGGCGAGGTTCTCGGCGATGTCCACATACTGGCAGCCGCCGTAATATCGCTTGCCCGGATAGCCCTCGGCATATTTGTTCGTCATGACCGAGCCCTGCGCCTCCATCACGGCGCGGCTCACGATGTTCTCGCTGGCGATCAGTTCGATCTCGTCCTGTTGCCGGCCAAGTTCCTTGCGGATGGCGCCAAAGAGTTCGGGATCACGGGTGCTGAGGCTTTCGCTGAAAAAGCCGCTGTCGCGGTGGCTGGCGTTCATGGGACACTCCGGCAAGACTGCAATGCGGCCTCCTTTATCCCATGGGGCCGCACATCGGAAGCGTGGAATTCCGACGCCGGCGATGCCGGGGGCGGCGTCGGGCCGATTTTCGTGCCCTTGTGTTTCCCTTGGTGCCGGGCGATGACTTTCGGAAACGGGGGAACAGGATGAGCAACGCCGCGCGCATCGCCTTTACCGCCAGCAGCGTCCCGATCGCGCAAGAGGCGCTGGCGCGGCTTGCCGCCCGCTATGGCGATCATCCGCTGGAAGAGGCCGAGATCATCGTGGCGCTGGGCGGCGATGGCTTCATGCTCCAGACGCTTCACGCGACGCAGCATCTGGATGTGCCGGTCTATGGCATGAACCGGGGCACCGTCGGTTTTCTGATGAACGCGTATCGAGAGGGCGACCTGCCCCTGCGGGCGGCTGCGGCGGAAGAGGCCGTTCTGAACCCGTTGCGGATGCGCGCCATCGACCGGGCGGGGCAGGAACATGAGGCGCTGGCGATCAACGAGGTGTCGCTGCTGCGCGCCGGCCCGCAGGCCGCCAAGCTGCGCATCCGGGTCGATGACAAGGTGCGGCTGGACGAACTGGTCTGCGACGGCGCGCTTTTGTCCACGCCGGCGGGCTCGACGGCCTACAACTATTCCGCCCACGGGCCGATCCTGCCGATCGGGGCGGATGTGCTGGCGCTGACGGCGATGTCGGCGTTCCGGCCCCGGCGCTGGCGCGGCGCGCTCCTGCCCAAGACGGCGCTGGTGGAGTTCGAGGTGCTGGAGCCGGAGAAACGCCCGGTGATGGCCGACGCCGACGGCCGCGCGCCCCATTATGTGCAAAGCGTCCGGATCATGAGCGAACCGGCCATCCGGCACCGGCTTTTGTTCGACCCCGGCCACGGGCTGGAGGAACGGCTGATCCGTGAGCAATTCGTCTAGGCCCCGCGCGCTGATCACGCGCTGGTCGTGCGCATCCAGCCTTCGCGCTTGCGGTAAAGGGTCGAGGCCGAGACGTCGAGCTCGCGCGCTGCCCGGGGCACCGACCCGTTGTGGCGGCGGATCGCATCCTCGATCACCAGCCGTTCGATTTCCGCCAGCGTCTTGCCGGCAAGTCCGCGCAGCGGATGTGCCATGCCGGGCCCCGGCGGGGGATCGGCGGGTCCGGCCGATGGTCGCAGGTCAAGCGGCAGCATGGCGGGTGTGACGTTCTGTCCTTCGTTCAGGACGACGACATTCCAGAGCACGTTGTTCAGCTGGCGCACATTGCCGGGCCAGGGCAGGCGGCGGAAGATCTCCTTCACCTCGGCGCTGAGACCGGTAAAGCTTCGGCGTTCCTCACGCGCGAATTTCGTCAGAAGGGCTTCGGCGATCTCGATCACGTCATCGCCGCGGTCGCGCAGGGGGGGCATGTGGATCGGCACCACATGCAGGCGATAATAAAGATCCTCGCGGAACTGGCCGCGACGCACGGATTCCATCGGATCGCGGTTCGTCGCACAGAGGATGCGGACATTGACCTTGCGGGGGCGGGACGCGCCCACCGGCTGGATGGTCGAGGTCTGAAGGAACCGCAGCAGCTTGGTCTGCAGATTGAGATCCATCTCGCAGATCTCATCGAGAAAGAGCGTCCCGCCATCCGCCGCCGCCGCCGCCCCGATCTTGTCGGCGATGGCCCCGGTAAAGGCCCCGCGCAGATGGCCAAAGACCTCTGATTCCAGCAGGTCCGCGGGGATTGCGCCGCAGTTGAGCGCGATGAAGGGGCCGCCGGCGCGGTTCGAGGTGCTGTGGATCGCCTGGGCGCAAAGCTCTTTGCCGGTTCCGCTTTCGCCCGTGATGAAGACCGTCGCCATGGAGCGTGCGACGGAACGGATACGCGTGTAGACATCCTGCATCGCGGGCGAGGATCCGATGAAATCGCCAAGCGGGGCGTCGGTGCGGCTCGGCTCCGCTGTGGCTGACTGCACCTGAAGGGCGTGGCTGGCATTTTCGACCGCGTGGAGCAGCCGCTGGTTGTCGAAGGGCTTTACGAGAAAGTCGTGCGCCCCCGCCCGCATCGCCTCTACGGCCTTCTTGATCGAGCCGTTGGCCGTAATGACGATCACATGCGCTGCCGGATCCGTCGTCAGAATGTGCCGCATCACGTCGAGCCCGTCCCGGTCCGGCAGCATCAGGTCGAGAAGAACGACCCCCGGCTTGATCTGCCCGAACGCAGCCAGTCCGGCCTCGCCCGTTCCGGCGGTCACGACCTCATGGCCCGCGCCCCGCAGCGTCGCCTGATAGACCATCTGGAGCGAGGGCGTATCCTCGATCAGCAGCAGCGGTGGCCGGCTCATGCAATATCCCCGGGTGAACTGGCGGCATCCCCGTCCCGCCCGACCAGGGCAAGCGCATCCAGAAGGAGCGCAATTTCGCAGCGAAGTTCCGCGACAGGGTCTGCTAGGTCGGTCCCGTCTTCATGCGCGCGCTCGTTGAGCGCCTCGGCGCCTGCCTGCACGCGGAGCCCGCCCACGGTTCCCGCCACTGCCATCAGAACATGGGTCTGGGCACGCACGATCGCCGCATTCTGCCCCGCCTCTGGCATCGCAAGAGCGCTTGCCGCAGTGTGCAGGTCGGCCTGAACCTGAGACAGGATTTCCGGCCAGAGATCGCCCGCCATCGTCCGCAACCCGTCCAGCCGCCCCGCGTCAAGCANCCGCCCCGCGTCAAGCACGTCGCCGGTAACGACGGCGCCAGAAGCGGCAGTACACGGGCAATCGACCTTTTTTGCGGGGTCAGCCGCAAGGAAACCGGACATTCTCTCACCAGCTTGATGGGTGCAGCGCGACCTGCAATCGGCGGTTGCGCCCCCTTTGGTTACACCAGTTTTAGGGGGCGACCAACCGCTTGCAACACCCAAAACGTGTTAACGTGCATTGCTGGCGTAACGATCATGCGCGCGGATAGCCGATGCCGCGAAAGGCGGCGGCGATCTCCTCCAGTATCGCGGGGTCGTCGATGGTGGCGGGCACCTTGCCGGGGGTTCCGTCGGCGATCCGCGACATGGTTGCCCGCAGGATCTTGCCCGACCGCGTCTTGGGCAGGCGTTCGACGACGACGGCGTGGCGGAATGCGGCGACCGGGCCGATCCGGTCGCGCACAAGAGCCACCACTTCGGGCACGATCTGCGACGCATCGCGGGTGCAGGTCCGGTTGAGACAGACGATTCCCAGCGGAAGCTGTCCCTTGAGATCGTCGGCCACGCCGATCACCGCACATTCGGCGACATCGGGATGGCTGGCCACGACCTCTTCCATCGCGCCGGTCGAAAGCCGGTGCCCGGCGACGTTGATCACATCGTCGGTCCGGGCCATGATGAAGACATACCCGTCCTCATCCACATAGCCCGCGTCGCCGGTCTCATAATAGCCCGGGAAATGCGAGAGATAGCTTTTGCAGAACCTTTCCTCGGCGTTCCAGAGCGTCGAGAGCGTGCCGGGCGGCAGCGGCAGGCGCAGCGCAACCGCCCCCAGGACGCCCGGGGCGACGGGGTGGCCGCCTTCGTCGAGGATCTGCACGTCATAGCCCGGCATCGGCACCGAGGAGGACCCGACCTTGACCGGCAGCGCCTGCACGCCAATAGGGTTCGCCGCGATTGGCCAGCCCGTTTCGGTCTGCCACCAATGGTCGA
Organism: Halodurantibacterium flavum; assembly: GCF_042681825.1. NCBI lineage: Bacteria > Pseudomonadati > Pseudomonadota > Alphaproteobacteria > Rhodobacterales > Paracoccaceae > Halodurantibacterium > Halodurantibacterium flavum. Next base: position 61,986 of record NZ_JBHUGH010000013.1, on the reverse strand, counting down.
TGACCGGCACCTTCAGCGCCTTTTCGGCCCAATGCACGGTGTCGGGGTCGGCCCGTTCCCCGGCAAGGAAAAGGGTGCGCAGGCTTCCGAGGTCATGATCCGCGGTGCGTGTCGCATCAGGGTCTTCGCGCTTGATCGCGCGGAGCGCGGTCGGCGCGGTGAAAAGCGTCGTAACCCCGTGATCTGCGATGACACGCCAGAAGGTGCCCGCATCGGGCGTGCCCACCGGCTTGCCCTCGAAAACCAGCGTCGTGTTTCCATGCAGAAGCGGCGCGTAGCAGATGTAGGAATGGCCCACGACCCATCCCACATCCGAGGCGGCCCAGAACACTTCGCCCGGGCTCACGCCGTAGATGTGGCGCATCGTCCAGTGGAGCGCGACGAGATGGCCGCCCGTCTGGCGCACGACGCCCTTGGGCTGCCCGGTCGTGCCCGAGGTGTAGAGGATGTAATGCGGGTGGTTCCCCGGAACCGGAACGCAGTCCACCGGGTCCGCCTCGGCCACCGCCGTGCCCCAGTCCAGATCCCGGCCGGGGTGCAGGGCGGCGATTTCCTGCGGCCGCTGCAGGATCAGACAGAAATCCGGCTGGTGGCGGGCAAGGCGCAGTGCCTCGTCCAGCAGGGGTTTGTAGTGGACGACGCGCCCCGGCTCGATTCCGCAAGAGGCGGCGATCACCGCCTTGGGTGTGCAGTCGTCGATGCGCGTCGCAAGCTCGGGCGCGGCGAACCCGCCGAAGACGACCGAATGAACGGCACCCAGCCGGGCGCAGGCAAGCATCGCCTCCAGCGCCTCGGGCACCATGGGCATGTAGATGGCGATGCGGTCGCCCTTGGTGACGCCCCGCGCGGCCAGCGCACCGGCAAGCCGGGCGACGCGGTCGCGCAACTCGGCATAGGTGATCCGCGTGATCGAGCCGGTGACGGGGCTGTCATGGATGATCGCGACGCGCGCCCCATTTCCCGCCTCGACATGACGATCGACCGCGTTCCAGCAGGCATTGAGCGTGCCGTCCGAGAACCACTCGTAGAGCGGCGCGCGCCCCTCGAACAGCGCGCGCGACGGGGGATCGAACCAGTCGATTGCGCGCGCAGCCTCCATCCACCACCCTTCGGGGTCGGCCTTCCAACGCGCATAGGTTTCGGCGTAGCTCATGTGGTCCTCCCTCTCCTCGCAATCCTGTTACGGCGGAAGGTTTTCCCGCACAAGATTCTTGCGCGGATGTTAGCGCAACCCGACAAAGAAAGCCTTGGCGGACGCTGCCGGGCCTTTCGATTGACCTGTGACACTGGCATGATAAACCGCTCGCGAATGAAGGAAGCGGGATCATGAACCTCTTTAACGATCTGCGGGCGCTGGTGATCGACGCGCTGGGCAGCCTGGAAATCGACGGCGCGCTGCCGTCGGGCCTCGATTTCGGCAACGTGACGGTCGAACCGCCGCGCGACGCGGCCCATGGCGACATGGCGACCAACGCGGCGATGGTGCTGGCAAAGCCCGCGAACCTGCGACCGCGCGATATTGCCGATGCGCTGGCCGCGCGTCTGGCCCAGGACCCGCGCGTGGAACTGGCCGAGGTCGCGGGACCGGGGTTCATCAACCTGCGGCTTGTCCCGTCGGTCTGGCGCGATCTGCTGCGCAAGGCGGTCGTGGCGGGCGATGATTTCGGACGCTCGGACTATGGTGCGGGCCGGCGGGTGAACGTTGAATTCGTCTCTGCCAACCCGACCGGACCGATGCATGTGGGTCATGTCCGGGGCGCGGTCTTCGGCGATGCGCTTGCCCGGCTTCTGGCCTTCACCGGCCATGACGTGACGCGAGAATACTATATCAACGACGGCGGCGCACAGGTCGATGTCCTGGCGCGCTCGGTCTACGAACGCTACCGCGAGGCGCATGGCCTCTCGCCCGAGATCCGTGAGGGGCTTTATCCCGGCGACTACCTGATCCCGCTGGGAGAAGAGCTGAAGGCAGAGCTTGGCGACAGCCTGCTCGACCAGCCCGAAGAGGTCTGGCTTGTCCGGGTGCGCGAATTCGCGACCGACCGCATGATGGCGATGATCCGCGAAGATCTTCGGGCGCTGGGCGTCACGATGGATGTGTTCTACAGCGAGAAATCGCTTTACGGCACGGGCCGGATCGAGGCCGCGCTGGACGCACTGCGGGAAAAGGGCCTGATCTATCAGGGTGTGCTGGAGCCGCCCAAGGGCAAGACCCCGGAGGACTGGGAGCCGCGCGAACAGACGCTGTTCCGCTCGACCGCGCATGGCGATGACGTGGACCGCCCGGTGCAGAAGTCGGACGGAAGCTGGACCTATTTCGCGCCCGACATCGCCTATCACTATGACAAGATCACGCGCGGGTTCGATGCGCTGATCGACGTGTTCGGCGCCGATCACGGCGGCTATGTCAAGCGGATGAAGGCGGCGGTCTCGGCCCTTTCGGGGGGAAAGGTGCCGCTCGACATCAAGCTGATGCAGCTTGTGAAGCTCTTCAAGAACGGAGAGCCGTTCAAGATGTCCAAGCGCGCAGGGACCTTCGTGTCCCTGCGCGATGTGGTCGATCAGGTCGGGCCCGACGTGACGCGGTTCGTGATGCTGACGCGCAAGAACGACATGACGCTCGACTTCGACTTTGACCGGGTGCTGGAGCAGTCCAAGGACAACCCGGTCTTCTACGTCCAGTATGCCCATGCGCGGATCTGTTCGGTTCTGCGCAAGGCGGCCGAGGCGGGCGTCGACACGTCGGATGCCGCACTGGCCGGCGCCGATCTGGACCGCATCGCCCATGAGGCCGAGATCGCGCTGGCGCGGAAGATCGCCGAATGGCCCCGTCTGGTCGAGACCGCCGCGCGCACGAACGAGCCCCATCGGATCGCGTTCTACCTCTATGAACTCGCCTCCGAATTCCACGGATTGTGGAATCGCGGCAACGAATTGCCCGAGCTGCGCTTCGTGCAAGAGGGCGATCCGGAGACCTCGCAAGCGAAAATCGCGCTGGCCAAGGCGGTTGCGGTTGTTATTTCCGCCGGTCTTGGTATCCTTGGCGTGACGCCGGTCCAAGAGATGCGTTGATACAAGCGCACCGCCGGCTGAATGAGCAGTGACACTGCGGGCGCGAATGACCCGTGGGACAGTGAGGCTTGGGCATGGCGGTTATGGGATATGACGTCTTTGACGACGAGGCCCCGCAAACTGGGGCCGGTCTGCAAAGGTATGTGAATCTTGCCGGTGCGGTGATTTCGGTATCGCTCATCCTGGGGGTGGCGTTCTGGGGATACCGGCTGGCGGTGCGGGATGTGACGGGGATTCCGGTCGTCCGCGCGCTGGAAGGTCCAATGCGGATCGCGCCCGAGGACCCGGGCGGCCGGCTTGCCAGCCATCAGGGTCTGGCGGTGAACGCCGTCGCCGCCGAGGGAGAGGCCGCACCGCCGCCCGATCGGCTTGTGCTCGCGCCGCAGCCGCTTGACCTGACATCCGAGGATGTGCCGCCGGCGGCGCTTCAGCCGATACTGCGCGACCCGGCGCAGATCGCCGAGGCCGTCAACGCCGAAGGCATCGCGACCGAGGCGCTGGTCGAGGATCTTTCCGCCCCCGCGCTCGGTGTCGAAGAGGCGCAGGGCCTCGCGCTGGCGCTCGCACAGGAACTGGCCACCGCTGCATCAGATACCGCACCCGTCGTGACCGAGGAACCGGCGGCGTCGCCTGCCCCCGCCACGGCGACCGCCGTTGCCTATTCGCCGCGTCCCGCGGCCCGCCCGGCCCGTGTGGCGACAGCCAGCGCGACCCTTGCCAGCGCCGCCGTCGCCGCACCCGCACCCTCTGCCGCGCCGGTTCAGGACATCAGCGCCGACAGCCTGCCCGCCGGAACGAACCTCGTGCAGCTTGGGGCGTTCGACGATGCCGCCAGCGCGCGGCGGGAATGGGACCGCCTTTCCGGACGCTTCCCGGCCTATCTTCAGGGCAAGGCGCGGGTGATCCAGACCGCAGAAAGCGGCGGACGCACCTTTTACCGGCTGCGGGCCCACGGGTTTTCCGACGATGCCGATGCGCGCCGTTTCTGTTCGGCGCTGCTGGCCGAGCAGGCCGCCTGTATCCCTGTTCAGATCCGCTGAATGACCGGCGCTGCGATCCTTGGCTGTGCCGGCCCGGTGCTCGGGCCGCAGGAGGCCGCCTTTTTCCGTGAGGCGGCGCCCTGGGGCTTTATCCTTTTCGCGCGCAATGTTCAGACGCCGGATCAGATCCGCCGTCTGACGGATGATCTGCGCGACGCGGTCGGCCGCGATGCGCCCATCCTCATCGATCAGGAAGGCGGGCGGGTGCAGCGACTGCGGGCGCCCCGGTGGCGCGAATGGCCCGCCCCACTGACGCATGTCCGGCAGGCGCGGGACGGCGCGCGCGCCATGTGGTTGCGCTATCGCCTGATCGCGGCCGAATTGCGGGCGGTCGGGGTGGATGTGAACTGCGCCCCCATGGCCGATATAGCATTTGCCGAAACCCACGCCTTTCTGCGTGACCGGTGCTATGGCGAAACGGTCGGACAGGTAGTTGCCGCCGCCCGGGCCGTCGCCGACGGCTTGCTGGCCGGCGGTGTCCTGCCGGTGCTCAAGCATATTCCGGGCCATGGCCGCGCGACCGCCGACAGCCATCTGGACCTGCCCCGGGTCGATACCGCGCAGGAGGTTCTGCAGGCCGAGGATTTTGCCGCCTTCCGGGCGCTGAACGACCTGCCCATGGCGATGACCGCGCATATTGTCTATTCGGCTTTCGATGCCGCGCCCGCAACCTGTTCCGGGCCGATGATGCAGGTGATCCGCGGCGATATCGGCTTTGCCGGCCTGATCATGAGCGATGATGTTTCCATGCAGGCGCTTTCGGGCACGATCGGCGAACGCAGCGCGGCGGCGCGGGCGGCGGGCTGCGATGTGGTGCTGCATTGCAACGGCGATATGGCCGAGATGGCCGAGGTCGTCCGCCATGCCGGCCAGCTTGATGCCGACGGCTCCCGGCGCGCCGAGGCGGCGCTTGCGCAGCGCGTGACCCCGGCGGCAGTTGACTTGGACGCGCTGGAAGAGGAACTTGCCGCCCTGATGGGCGAGCAGGATCATGTCTGACACCAACACCGCGACCATACCCGATGACAGCGTCGAGGCCCGCCTGGCCTCCGAGGCGCTGATCGTCGATGTGGACGGCTTTGAAGGGCCGCTCGACCTGCTCTTGTCGCTGTCGCGCACGCAAAAGGTGGACCTGCGCCGCATCTCGGTTCTTCAGCTTGCCGAACAGTATCTGGGCTTTGTCAATCGCGCGCGGGCGCTGCGGATCGAGCTGGCGGCGGATTATCTGGTGATGGCCGCCTGGCTCGCCTATCTCAAATCGCGGCTTCTGCTGCCGCCCGACCCGACCGAAGAGGGCCCGACGGGCGAGGAACTGGCCGCGCATCTGGCCTATCAGCTTGAGCGGTTGCAGGCGATGCGCGAGGCCGCCGCCCAGTTGATGGCGCGCGACCAGAAGGGCCGGGATTTCTTTGCGCGGGGCAGCGTCGAAGAAGTTCGGCAGACCCGGCGCATCAGGTATACGGCGGGTCTTCTGGACCTGATGCAGGCCTATGCGCGGCTGCGGACCCGGGACGAATTCCGCCCCTACGCCTTTGACCGGCGCGACGTCTACACGATGGAACAGGCGCTTGACCGGCTGCGGGGGCTGATCGGGTTCGCAGGCGACTGGATCGACCTCTCGGACTGGTTGCCGCAGGGCTGGGGCGATGCCCCCGCGCGCCGTAGGTCGGCGACCGCCGCCACTTTTGCGGCGACCTTGGAGCTGGCCAAGGGCGGCAAGGTCGAACTGCGTCAGGACGGCGTCTTTGCGCCCATCCATGTGCGGCGCCGGGCATGACGGACGCGCCCCGGGACCAGCCGCTCTTTCATCCGCCGCCCCTGCCGGAACAGGAGCGGATGATCGAGGCGATGCTCTTTGCCAGCCCCGAGCCGCTTGCGCTGCGCGACCTGGCCGAACGGATGCCGCACGGATCGGACCCGGCCGAGGCCTTGCTGCGGCTGCGCGCGCAGTATGAGGGGCGCGGCGTGCGGATCGTGCGGATCGGCGACGGCTATGCCTTTCGCACGGCGCCCGATCTTGGATGGGTTTTGCAAAAGGAACGGGTGGAAACCCGCAAGCTGAGCCGCGCGGCCATCGAAACGCTGGCCATCATCGCGTATCATCAGCCGGTGACCCGCGCCGAGATCGAGGAGATTCGCGGCGTCGCGGTTTCCCGCGGAACACTCGACCAGTTGATCGAGCTGGAATGGGTGCGGTTCGGGCGACGGCGGATGACACCGGGGCGTCCGGTGACCTATGTTGTGACCGAGGCGTTTCTCGATCACTTCGGCCTTGAAAGCGCGCGCGATCTGCCCGGCCTCCGGGAACTCCGCGAGGCCGGATTGCTTGATAACCGTCCCCTGCCGCCGGGTCTTGCCGGTGAGGGGCCGGAACAGGACGAAGCGCCTGCCGTGGGGCAGAGCGAACTCTTTGAGGACTGAACGCACGAAAGGAGTGCGCGATGAATTTCAACCGGCTGATCATGATGGTGCTGCGGCTGTTCATGCGACGGGGGATGCGCGCGGCCAGCAGGCCCGCGACCCGCCGTCCAGGTGGTGCAGCGGGCGGGGCAGGGGCGGCAAAGGGCAAGGGGCTTGACGCACAATCCCGCGCCGCCGCCAAGCGCGCCCGCCAGGCCGCGCGGATAACCCGCCGACTGGGACGCTGAGGCTCGGCAAAGCTCTGCCTGCCGCCGTCGACGGGGCTTGTTCTGCGCCGCAGCGACAGGCATGAAGTTCGGGCAGTGCGGATGTTGCTGGTCATGAGTTTCCCTGGTTGCGCGTAGGCAGCCGCATCTGTTCCGGCTGGCCGGAAAGTTCTGGGGAAGGGGACGCGGCCGCGACCCTTCCCCATCCTTCATTCGGGCCGTCATTTGGGCTTGTCATTCCCTTTCCGGTCCCTATGCTGAGAGCGGAACATAGGAAGAACAATGCCCGCTGATCCCTTGTCCCTGATGCTTGTCGGCCTCGCCGTCCTGCTTGTCCTGATGGTCTGGATGGGGCGCGGCACGTCGCGCTGGCGCGATCAGGCGGAATTCCTGGCGCAACAACTGGCCGAGGCAGAGGCGCGGGCCGCGAAGCTTGCCGATCGTATGACCGCGCAGGATCAGCTGCTGTCCGACAAGGACAACCGGATCACGACGGAATTCGCCCGGGCCGAACGTCTGCAGGAATCCCGCGACGCGATCGAGGCGCGGATGATCGACCTGCGGGACGAACGTGACAGCCTTGCCGCGCGGATACGCGAGGCAGAGGCGGCCGTGGCCGACCTGCGATCCCGCCTTGCAATCGCCGCGACCGAGGCCGGCAAGGACCGCGCGGCGGCGGAACGTGAGATCGCCACCCTGCGCGACCTGCGCGAGGAGATGAGCCGCCAGTTCCGCGAACTCGCCGGGGAAACGCTCCGCCTGCAAGGCGAGGATCTGTCGAAGGCGCATCAGGAGCGGCTCGGCGCGCTCCTTGGCCCGCTCAAGGATCATGTGGGGCGGTTTCAGGAGGAATTGCGGAACGTTCACAAATCCGCCGATGAAGAACGCGCCCGACTGCGCGAGCAGATCGCCCAGCTTCACCGCCGGTCCGAGGAGATCAGCCAGGAGGCGGTGAACCTGACCCGCGCGCTCAAGGGCGATGTGCGGCGGCAGGGTGCCTGGGGCGAGATGATCCTCGAACGCATTCTTGAGGATTCCGGGCTGGAACGCGGGCTGCATTACGACGTCCAGTCGAGCCAGCGCGATGAGGCCGGCCGCGCCTGGCGCCCCGACGTGATCGTGCGCCTGCCCAAGTCCAAGACCATGGTGATCGATTCCAAGGTCTCGCTTGTCGCCTATGAGGCTGCGCTGAGCGCCGAGACCGAGGAAGAGCGCGACCTGAAGATGGGCGAACATGTGCGTTCGATCCTGCGGCATATCGATACGCTGTCGGCCAAGGGGTATCAGGGGCTGTCCGCCAGCACGGTGGACTATGTCCTGATGTTCGTGCCGATCGAAGGGGCCCTGTCCGAGGCGCTGCGGATGCGCGGGGACCTGACATCCTACGCGCTGCAAAAGGGGGTGGGCATCATGACCCCCACGACGCTGATGGTCGCGCTGAAGACGGTCGAGCATATCTGGTCGGTCGAACGGCGCGAGAGCAACGCCGAGGAAATCGCCGACCGGGCAGGCAAGCTATACGACAAGGTGCATGGCTTCGTGACCGAGATGCAGCGCGTCGGCGACTGTCTGGAAAACGCGCAAAAGGCCCATTCGACGGCCTTTGACCGGCTGTCCCGGGGCAGCGGCAATGTGCTTGGCCAGGTTGAAAAGCTGCGCAAGCTGGGCGCCCGCACCAGCAAGGCGCTGCCCGTGCCTTTCGATGAGGAAGAGGACGAGGCCGCAGAAAGCCTCCCACAGGACACCGCGCGCGAGCGGCTGACCGGGCCGGTCTGATGCAGCGGAGTTTAAGTGTTCAGACCGCTGGCCCGGGTCTTTACGAAATCACGCAGGATGTGGCGGGTTGGGTCCGGCCGACAGGTGCCGACGGGCTTCTGACGCTGTTTATCCAGCACAGTTCGGCCTCGCTTCTGGTTCAGGAAAATGCCGACCCCGAGGTTCGGACGGATCTGACAGCCTTTCTGCAGCGGCTGGTGCCGCCCACGACCGACCCGTCGATGCGCTACCTCACGCATACATATGAGGGGCCGGATGACATGCCGGGCCATATCAAGGCGGCCCTTCTGCCGGTAAGCGTGCAGATCCCCGTTGCCGGCGGTCGGTTGCTTCTGGGGCGCTGGCAGGGGATCTATGTGGTGGAACACCGCGATGCCCCCCACCGGCGCAGCGTCGCGGCACATCTGATGACCGCAACATCTTGATGCGGAAATCCCCCCTACCCAACGAATTGGGGTTCGCCTATAGTCGCTGTGGATAAAAGGATTGCCTGACCGAGGAACTGGCCATGCGCTGCCCCTTCTGCGGAAATATCGACACCCAGGTCAAGGACTCTCGCCCGGCCGAGGATCACGTGGCGATCCGTCGCAGACGGTTTTGTCCGGCCTGCGCCGGGCGTTTCACCACCTATGAGCGGGTGCAGCTTCGCGACCTCGTGGTGGTCAAGTCGAGTGGCAAGCGCGAGGATTTCGATCGCGGCAAGCTGGAACGCTCGATCCGCATCGCGATGCAGAAACGCCCGGTGGAGCCGGAGCGCATCGACCAGATGATCTCTGGCATCGTCCGGCGGCTCGAAAGCCTGGGCGAGACCGATATCGCCTCCAAGGTCATCGGCGAGATCGTGATGGAGACGCTCGCCCGACTGGATACGGTGGCCTATGTGCGGTTCGCCAGCGTCTACAAGAATTTCCAGGCCGCCGACGACTTTGACAAGTTCGTGTCGGAACTGCGCCCGAAAAGCTCCGTGGAAGAGTGACCGGGCCGCACATGGCCGGGGGTAATGACGACCGCCGCTTCATGCGGCTTGCCTTGTCGCTTGGCGCGCGCGGGATGGGGCAGGTCTGGCCGAACCCCGCCGTTGGCTGCGTGATCGTGAAGGCCGGGCGGATCGTCGGTCGTGGCTGGACCCAGCCCGGCGGTCGCCCCCATGCCGAGGCGATGGCGCTGGCAGAGGCCGGCCCCGCCGCCGCAGGCGCGACCGCCTATGTAAGCCTTGAGCCCTGCGCCCATTATGGCAAGACCCCGCCCTGCGCCGAGGCGCTTGTGCGCGCCGGCATAGCCCGTGTCGTTTCCGCCCTGCACGACCCCGACCCGCGTGTGGCCGGTCGTGGCCATGCCATCCTGCGCGCCGCAGGGGTCGAGGTGTCCGAGGGCGTCGAGGCTGCCGCGGCCGAGACGGATCACCAGGGTTTCCTGATGCGCGTGCGCGAGGGGCGGCCGATGCTGACGCTCAAGCTCGCCACCAGTTTCGACGGGCGCATCGCCACGGCGAGCGGCGAGAGCCAATGGATCACGGGCCCGGCGGCGCGCCATCTTGTCCATGCCGAGCGCGCGCGCCATGACGCGGTTCTGGTCGGGGGCGGGACGGCGCGTGCGGATGATCCGATGCTGACCGTCCGTGGGATGGGGATGTCCCGTCAGCCGGTCCGCATAGTCGCGGCGCGGCATCTCAACCTGCCCCTCGACGGCCGGCTCGCCCGGTCTGTCGATGCGGCGCCTCTGTGGCTCCTTTATCAGGAGGCGAGCGTCGATCTGGCGCTGGAGGATCGCTGGCGCGCGATTGGGGCGAGGCTCTTGCCCGTGCCGCTTGGGCCGGGGCGGCAGCTGGATCCACCGGGCATGATGCGGGCGCTCGGGGCGGCGGGGATTACCCGCGTCTTTTGCGAAGGGGGCGGCCAGTTTGCGGCCTCGCTCCTCTCTGCCGGGATGGTGGACCGGCTGATCGGGTTTACCGCAGGGCTCGCGCTGGGTGCGGAGGGGCGCCCGGCACTGGGCGCCATGGGCGTCGACGCGCTGCAGGACGCGCCGCGCTTCCGGCTGGCCGCGACCGAGGCCGTTGGGCCGGATGTCCTGCACCGTTGGGTGCGGGCCTAGCGCCACCATCCTGCATGGGAGGCCAGCGCGCCTTGGGCCTTGGCCAGCAGGCGAAGGCCCAGGCCGGGGCTGTGGGGCGTTCCGGCGGCAAGGCGTTCGGCGATGACCTCGGGCGGACAGGGAAGGCCGGACACGGGGTCGAAATAGCGCGGATAGGCGATCAGGGCCGCATGGGCCAGCGTCGCGAGATCGGGCCGCGCCTGACGCCGCGCCGGCACCGGGCCAAGGTCGCGCGTCAGGCCCCAGCCGGCATAGAACGGCGCGCCGAGACAGGTGACGCGTTTGCCCCGCAGCAGAGCCTCGAACCCCAGAAGCGAGGTCATCGTCCAGACCTCCTGCACCTCGGCGATCAGGGCGATCGGATCGGCATTCGTGACCAGCAGATCGGCGTGACGCGCGACGTCATTGGGTCTGAGCGCGCCGGGCCGCAGCCCGGCCTCCACGTCCGGATGCGGCTTGAAGAGGATCACCGCCCCGGGGTTTTCGGCGCGTGTCTGCGCCAGAAGCGCGAGGTTGGTGCGCACGGCCCCGGCGCCAAGGCGGATCGAGGCGTCGTCCTCTACCTGACCGGGGACCAGGATGCGGTGACCCTGCGGCAAGGGGGGCAGGGCCGCGCCGCTCAGATTGTATTTCGACAGCCCGGTGGCAACGATCCGTTCGACCAGCGCCATGGCCCGCGCGCTTGCGCCGGGCGGTGGGGCGGAGGACAAAAGACGCTCCAGACGGCTGGGGCGGTTCGGATCGTAATAGATCCCGAGGTCATCCGTCACCAGCGACAGCGCCGGCACCAGCGCGGCACCAAGACCGCGGGATCGGAGGAACCCGTCCTCGACCCGGCGGAGGGTGACGGGGGCGGCAAGGCCCGCGGGTTCCTTCCCGGCCCAGATCAGCAGGTCGCGCCCCTGATCTGTCGCCCGCTGGACCGCCCTTTGCGGGTCATCCTCGAACAGCAGCCGTCGTTCACGTCCGAAAGCCCGCTGCAGCGCGCCGCGTTTCCACAGGCGCATCCCGACCGCCACATGCCCGTGCCGGTCTTCGCGAAAGGCGCGGACCTCGGCCTCAAGCTGGTTCACCGCATCTTCGAATTCGCAAAGACGGTCGCGGCAGGGATCATACCAGACCGGAAAGAGGATCATCGCCGCCGCAAAGAGCTGTTCCGGAGACAGGTTCCTTTGCCGTCGTGGCGGGGCGGGAACGCGGTCGGAACTGAGCCCCCAGCCCGCGTAAAAGGGTTGGCCAAAGACCTCGGGTCGGTGCCCCGCGAGGATCGCCTCGAACCCGAACTGGGAGGTGACGGTGTAGACAGCAACAGCGCCCTGCAACAGTGCCCAGGGCGACAGGGGATCGGTGCAAAGCGCGGTCCGTGCGTCGCGGTCGGCCGGGCCGAAATGCCCCGGCCTTATGCCGCCCTGCGTTTCGGGGTGGGTCTTGATCAGGATGCGGCGATCCGGGTGATCCGTCCGCGCGGCTGCCAGCATCCGGGCGAAACTGGCATCATTGGCGCCGCCCAGCCGGATGGATGCGTCGCCCCGGACCTGATCGACCACCAGAACATAGCCCGGCGCGGGGCGCGGGGCGGCGGGATCATGCGCGTTGTATTTCGACAGGTCGCCGGCGATCAGGCGCTCGATGCCCAGCCGCGCCCGGTCCAGCAGCGCCTTGTCCGAAAGGGGATGCTGCGCGAGCAGGTGTTCCAGGTCGCTGGGCCCGGTCGCGTCGTAATAGATGCCCCGGCGGTCGATCAGCAGGCCCAGCGGGGGCGTGCCGCTGCGCCCGGGATGGACCGAGCGCAGGAGCGCATCCTCGGCCCGGATCAGGGAGCAGCCCCGGCGTCTTGCCATCGCCTCGCCCCGCCACGCGGTGCGGCCGTGCCCCCAGACAAGCACCGCGTCCCCCGCGCCCGGCAGACCGAAACGCGGCGCATATCCGGCAAGCGACAGGATGCGCGCCACGCGCCCGCGAAAAAGGCCCAGGCTGTAGGCGCGGGTGCGGGGGGCAGGATCGCGGGCGGGCACCGGCGTCAGTTCAGCGCGTTGTTGACGCTTCCCGCGGTTCCGACCGGACCGGTGATGGCCGACAGCGTTTTCTGCCACTGTACATAGGGCGCCTGGGTGACGTAGACGGTATCGCCGTCACGGATCAGGAACTCGCGCGCAAAGAACATGCCGTTCGGCTGCGTGAGGTCGATGATATAGACGATGCGCTGTGCGCCCACCAGATCGTTGCGGCCCAGAAGGGCGTTCGCGATCTCGGGGCTTTCGTTGCGCATGATGAAGACGCCGCGCGGATCGGCAAGGTTGGTGTTCAGGCCACCGGCCTGCGCGATCGCGTCAAGCGCCGAGACCACCGGCTTGCCAAAGGGAATACGGCTTTGCCCCCCCGTGGCGCCAAGCGCGATATAGGTCCGGTCATCCTGCTTGACCACGATCCGGTCGCCGTCACGAAGCGCGATGTCGAGCGACGGGTCGGTATAGAGGTCGTTCAGCCAGGCCGTGCCCTCGGTATTCCCCCGGATCACGGTGACAAGCGCCGTCTCGGGCTCGTTCGAGATGCCGCCAGCCCGGGCGAGCATCGCGGCGAGTGTGCGGGTCGGTCGCTCGATCGGATAGACGCCCTGACCGCCGACATCGCCCATGATCGCCACCGTGGCCCCGTCGCCGGCAAGGCGGCGCACCTGCACCTGCGGTTCCGGGGTCTGCGTTTCAAGCTGCGCGGTGATGATCTGGCGCAGCGCCTCGGGCGTGTTGCCGGCGGCGCGGATGCGGCCTGCATAGGGGACAAAGATGAAACCGGCGCCATCGACCTGCACGGTGTCCAGAACGGCGAAGTTCTGGCCCTGGCCGGCCAGCAACCCCTCGTTCACGTTCTCATAGATCGTGAGGCCGAGGGTATCGCCCGCATTGATCGTATCGGGCCCAAGCACTCCAGCATTGCGGAACGCGGCCGGAAAGGTGAGCGGCGGTTCATAGGCGGTGATCCGGGCCACGTTGTCATCCACCGGGATGGCAAAGGGGGCGCCGGCCGTCTGTTCGACGCCCGCAAGAAGTTCGTTTCGGTTCGGGCCGGACCGGGGAAGGCCGCATGCGGTAAGGGCGGTCGTCGCGACAAGCGCGGCAAGCAACATGCCGCGCGATGACGATTTTTTCACTGTCAGCGCTCCTTGGATGCGTTCTCGTTATTTTTGATCTTTTCTACCCAAGCGCGGCGCAAAATGCCAGCGTGCAGGCGCGGGATCAGCTTGCCAGAAGCAATTGTTGCCGGGGCGCCGCATTTCCGGACTGGAGCGCATCATAAGGGTCCTGCGGCGCCAGCATCATGTCCACCACCTGCCGTAGCAGCGTGCGACGTCCGCGCACCGAGTAGAAGCCGCCGGTGACCTGCGAGGTTTCGAGCAGGTAGTGGCGATAGTCGTGATAGGCCCGTGTGTCCGGCCGCGTCGGATGTGCAAAGAATTCAGGCAGCGGCTGGGTCGAGACGAATTCGGGCTTGTCATAGACGGCCTTGCCGAAGGCCCGGAGCGGCAGCCCGCGCCAGAGCGCCTGTTGTGCCGCCGTGGAATTCACCGTGATCACGCTGCGCGTGAGATTGAGGAGCATGGCAAGCTTGCCGCCACGCACGAAATGCACGCGGTCGGCGACGCCGTATTCCTGGGCCAGCCGGCGGATCTCGGACTTGAGCGGGACGCGCCCGTCTTCCAGCGGGTGGGCCTTGAACACCAGATGGTGATGGCGCGGCGCCCCTTGTGCGAAGCCGCTTATGCAAAGCTCCACGAACTCGGTCATGGTGGAAAAGGGGCTGTGCATCCGGAAGCTGCTGTCATGTTCAAGCTGCAGCAGGCAAAGATGATAGGGGAAGCCGCCGCGCTGGATGGCGCGAGATTCCCGAAACCGCTCCAGCGCATGGATCGGCATCGCAAGCAGACGGCGCAGATAGAGGCTGAATTCCTGCGCGATCGGGATCGAGCGGTGCGGGCGGAAATTCCGGAAACGCCGGCCGCCGGCCATCACGCAGAAATGGTAGAGCGCGCCGTAGAAGACATGCTCACGCATGTCGCCCCACCGGGCGGGGGCGGCGGGCATTTCCAGTTCCAGATCGTTCACGGCCGCGCGCATTTCCGGCACGTCGAGCGACATGAGACGGGAATTCCCGTTCGTCCCGTTCCGCTCATACGTCACCCAATGGGGGCGCAGGTAACCTTCCTCGAATACGTGGACCGTCAGGCCCAGCCGCCGCGCGATCGCCACCGCCTGCGCATGGACGGGCCTTGTGTCGCCGTAAAGAACGATGTCGGTGACGTTCTGTTCTGCAAGGACGTGGCCGTAAAAGGCCGGCCAGTCCTCGGGGGCGCCCTGAAACGCGATAAAACTGTCGCGGTCCGGCCAGAAAACCTGATCGCCATTATTGAAGCCGATGCGCCACACGGTTGCGCCCGCTGCACGGAGCGATTTGCCCAGCTGATGGAAAAAGGGGCCATGGGGACCTTGCAACATCAGAAAGACACGCTGATCCCATGACGCAGGGCTGACCGCTTCAAAGGGCATCGCTTCAAGCATGGCACACCTATAGCGATTCGATACTATTTACATACGAAAAGGTGTGAACGAAATTCTAACGGGTGTCACCCTCGCAGGGACAATCTTCTTCGCACATGCAGCATAACGCGCGGAAAGTCGCCAATCCGCTGTCTCCGTGCGGGCTCGTGCCGCATTCTTCAACAGCGTCTGTGCGGCGCGACCGCTCTTGCAGAGCGCCGATGCCCAAGTTAGTTGGGATGGCGAAGGGGAACCGGGCATGTTTACTGGCATAATCACCGATATCGGCCGCATCCTGATGCTGGAGCAGCGGGGCGACCTGCGCGCCCGGATCGCCACGGCCTATCCCGCCGCGGGGATCGACATTGGCGCATCCATCAACTGCGACGGGGTGTGCCTGACCGTCATCGAGCGTGGAGAAGAGGCCGGGCAATCCTGGTTCGATGTCCAGATCTCGGCCGAGACCGTCTCCAAGACCAACTTCCTGCTGCAGGCGCGAACAGACTGGCAGGTGGGTCGGGCGGTCAATCTGGAACGCGCGCTGCGGGTCGGGGACGAACTGGGCGGCCATATCGTGTCGGGGCATGTGGATGGCGTCGCGGAACTGCTGGACCTGCGGGACGAGGGCGAGAGTACGCGCATGACATTCCGCGCGCCGCATTCGCTGGCCGGATTTATCGCGCCCAAGGGCTCGGTCGCGCTGAACGGCACATCGCTGACGGTGAATGAGGTCGAAGGCGAGGTCTTTGGCGTGAACGTCATCCCCCATACCAAGGCCGTTACCACCTGGGGGGCGGCCGCGCCCGGCGACCGGATCAACATCGAGATAGACACGCTGGCGCGCTATGTCGCCCGCCTGCGGGAATGGGGCGCTGCATGAGCGAGCATTATCAGGATGCGATCTCCTCTATAGAGGAAATCATAGACGACGCCCGCAACGGCCGCATGTTCATCCTTGTGGATCATGAGGATCGCGAGAACGAGGGCGATCTGGTGATCCCCGCCCAGATGGCGACGCCCGAGGCGATCAATTTCATGGCGATGCATGGGCGGGGGCTTATCTGCCTTGCCCTGCCGGGGCCGCGTGTGGATGCGCTCGGGCTGCCGCTGATGGCCTCGCAGAATTCTTCCCGGCACGAAACGGCCTTCACCATTTCCATCGAGGCGCGAGAAGGTGTCACCACCGGCATCTCCGCCTATGATCGGGCGCGCACCGTTGCGGTGGCCATCGACCCGACCAAGACCAAGGCCGATATCGCGACGCCGGGGCATATCTTCCCGCTCCGCGCGCGGGACGGGGGCGTGCTGGTCCGCGCCGGGCATACCGAGGCGGCGGTCGATATATCTCGTCTCGCGGGGCTGAATGCGGCGGGTGTCATCTGCGAGATCATGAACGAAGACGGCTCTATGGCGCGGCTGCCCGATCTCGTGGCCTTCGCGCAAAAGCACAATCTCAAGATCGGGACGATTTCGGACCTGATCGCCTACCGTCGTCGCTACGATAACCTTGTGCACGAAAACGCGGTGCGGCAGGTCACCTCGGTGCATGGTGGCGACTGGATCATGCGCGTCTACACCGATGAGACGCAGGGCGCCGAGCATATCGTGCTGACCAAGGGCGACATCTCTACCCCCGAGCCGGTGCTGGTGCGGATGCATGCGCTCAACCCGCTTGAGGACCTGCTGGGGATCAGCACCGGCGGGCGCCCGGATGACCTGCCCGCCGCGATGGAGGCGATTGCCCGGGAGGGGCGCGGCGTCGTCGTGCTGTTGCGGGATACGACGATGAAGCTTGTGACCGATGGTGCGGCCTCGCCGCAGACCCTGCGGCAATACGGGCTGGGGGCGCAGATCCTGGCAACGCTGGGCCTGCATGAACTCGTGCTTCTGACGAACTCTCCCGCGCCCCGCGTCGTGGGGCTGGAAGCCTATGGTCTGCACATCGCGGGCACATGTCCGATCAAGGGGGAATGAATGGCCGCTTTCGAAACGCATTACACGCTGCCCCTGCCGAAGTTCGATGAACCGGTGCGGCTGCTGGTCGTCGTGGCGCCCTATTACAAGGACATCGCGGATAATCTGATCGCAGGCGCCAGGGCCGTCGCCGAGGAGGCTGGCGCCGAGGTTGACATTGTCGAGGTACCCGGCGCGCTGGAAATCCCGACGGCGATCACCTTGGCGCAGGGGATGGCAGATTATCACGGGTTCGTCGCCCTTGGCTGCGTGATCCGCGGCGAGACCACGCATTACGACACGGTCTGCAACGACAGTAGTCGCGGTCTGACACTCATGGGACTACAGGGCGTCTGCATCGGTAACGGTATCCTGACGGTTGAAAACCGTGAACAGGCAGTTGTGCGTGCCGATCCGGCAGGTCAGAACAAGGGCGGCGGTGCGGCGGCGGCGGCCTTGCATCTTGTCGCGCTGTCACGCAAATGGGGACGCGTGGAAAAGGGCATCGGCTTTCGCGTGCCTGCGTCAGGGAAAGATCGGACATGAGTACCACCCAGTCGGACAAGCGCCAGATGCGCTCGGCCGCGCGACTTTATGCGGTGCAGGCCCTGTTCCAGATGGAGGCTTCGGGCCAGACCGTCGACAAGGTGCGCCGCGAATTCGAGGACTGGCGCATGGGCGGCGTCTATGAAGGCGAAGAGATGGCCGAGGGGGACATCCCCCTGTTCCGTCGCCTGATGGAGGGCGCGGTGAGCAATCAGGCCATCATCGACCAGATGACGGACCGGGCGCTGGTCGAAAAATGGCCGATTGCCCGGATCGACCCGACGCTTCGGGCGCTGTTCCGGGCGGCAGGGGCCGAACTGATCGAGGGCACGACGCCTCCGCGCGTGGTGATCAACGAGTTCGTCGATATCGCGAAGGCGTTTTTCCCGGAGGGCCGGGAGGGCAAATTCGTCAACGCGGTGCTTGACCATATGGCGCGCGAGGCGCGGCCCGAGGCCTTTTGACCGCAGATCACGCGCTGCGCCGGAAAATGTGAAGGCACTTTCGGCTTGCGTTTCGGGTTGAACGCATGATCACGCACACCAGAAGGTGCCCTCATGCCTCCTCTGATTCGCCTTTACATCACCCAGACCATGGTCGGCTTTGTCCTGTCTGTTGTCTTTGTCGCGATGCTTCTTGCCTTTGACGTGGCCGGGCTTCGACATCTTATCCTCAACAGCAGCGAAGGGTGGCTTGCGCTTATCCTTCTGCTGATTGCGAATACCACCGTCTTTGCGGCGGCGCAGTTCGGGATTGCCGTCATGCGGCTTGCCGAGGATGACGAGCCGCGCAAGGGACGGATGCAGCCCGTTCATCTGCCGACGCCCGCGCTGGTGCGCGTTGATCGTCGCCGGCGTTGAAGAATGATGTGACGGGCCCGCAGCAACCGTGGGAACGGTAATTCCCGAGAGCCTGATGATTCAGGTGGGAGCCAGGTAATCGGGCCAGGACCCGGTCAGAGCCAGCCCCCTCGGAAATGCTTATCGGCCACTGGAAAAATGTCCCGCACGAGAAGAGCAGCACCCGCCACGATCTTTACATAAGGCGGCGATCGGGGGCCTGCAAGAAGCGTGAGATGGATTGCGGTCTGTTCCCGCTTCGTTCATAATGGCGGGATGTCGGATAGCCACACCACCGATGATCTGGGCCGGCCCGCGGGCCAGCTTCTTGCGCGCGGCGTCTGCCGCCATCTTCTGTCGCACGACTTCATGGGGCTGACGGAGGTCACGCTTGCGAGCGGCCTTCGCGTCGATGTGATGGCGCTTGGCCCGAAAGGCGAGATCTGGGTGGTCGAGTGCAAATCGGGCCGCGCCGACTTCGTGTCGGATCGCAAATGGCAGGGCTATCTCGACTGGTGCGACCGTTACTTCTGGGCCGTGGACGCAGATTTCCCGGCCGAGCTTTTGCCGGATGACACCGGGCTGATCCTGGCCGACAGCTATGACGCCGAAATCGCGCGAATGGCACCAGAGACAAGGCTTGCCCCCGCCCGCCGGCGCGCCGTGACGCAACTCTTTGCCCGCCTCTCGGCCCGGCGGTTGCTGGCGGCGCGCGATCCCGCCTTCAGCGCTTTTTCTTTTTAGGCGTGCCGCCAGGCTGCGTCTCGCTCTTGCGCGCGCGGGTTGCCGCGGCGCGCAATTCCTCGGCGATTTCCTCGGCCTCGTCCGGCGTGAAATCGAGCGGCAGTTCCATGCCCTCGGCCTCTATATAGATCCGGACCATGCCGAGCGTGGTCGGTCCGATCTGAAGATCTGCAGCGATGTCGCTCTGCTTGTCGATGCCCATGGATGCCTCCTTGCCGGGCGCGAGGGATACGCCGCTTTGAGCGCCATTTCAAGCGCGAGCCTCTTGCAATCGCCCGGGGCTGGCGCTAAACGACCGCCAGTGCCGCCTTAGCTCAGTAGGTTAGAGCACCAGATTGTGGATCTGGGGGTCCCCCGTTCGAGCCGGGGAGGCGGTACCATGAAATCAAGGCGTTATGACTTGGCTCATAAATGAGTTGTAACGAGTTGTATCAGGCCGGTTTCGATTTCGTTCCAACCTGTCGAATCTTCACCACATTGGACACGGCCTCATTCCTGGCGCGCGCATAGCGGTCAGTGGTCGCAAGCAGTTTATGGCCGGCAGCATCGCGCAGGTCGTAGGGATTGGCGCCTGCGAGCCGCGCCTCGGTTATCGCCCCGGCGCGGGTGTCCATCAGCAAGATGTCGTCGGGCAATCCCGCTGTCATGGCGTGCCGCCGGAACATCCGTGCCCAGACGTTGCGGGCATAGGGCTGGCCGCTGCGGCTCTTGATGACTGGTCCGATGCGTTCGGCCGGGGGGATTGCCTGGAGGCGCGCCCGGAGCTCGGGCACAAGCGTCAGGTCGAAGACCATTTCATCTTCCATGTGCCGCTCTGTCTTCGATGGCGTCTTGGTGATCCTGGTCACATCGCGATCGATCATTCCCCAGGTCAGACCATCCTGCCAGCGCTTCCCGTGGCGGATGATCCCGGTCTCCCCGGCCTTGGCGTCCAGCCACTGCCCGCGCACGTCGACCGCGCGTAATGCGAACTCGAACTGGATCATCAGCCCCGTGGCAAAGGCCGTCTGCCCGGCGGCATCGGCTGCGGCGATGACCGCGTAGATCTGCGCCCTGGTGGGCGCGATACTCCGTGGTCGGGCCGCAGGTATCCGCACCCGGCTCAGGATGCCCGCGATCCGTTCCGCCTCTTTGTTGCCTGTCGCGGCGCCGTAGTTCACGACGATCCGGAGAACGCGGAACATGCGTGCGATGTAGGAGACGGATCGGCCCTTGGCCTGCATGGCTGCGCGCCAGCGCATGAGCTGGACGTGATCGGCCTCTTCAAGGGGCAGATGCCCGATACTCTCCTCCCAGCGGGCGATGTTGTAATCATAGCTCTCGCGCGTGTTCGACTTCACGTCGCGGTAGGGGGAGAACTCGTCAGACTTGTAGCGCGCGATCAGCCATTTCCATGTGCCCGGCTCGACCTTGATCTGAGGGCTTTCATACCAGGTCAGCATGTCCTGGGTGAGTTCCCGGCATCGGAGAGCGCGTTCGGCATCGCGGCCATCGCCATCCTCGCCCGGCAGGCGGACGTTGCGGATGACGTATCCCGCCTTGACGTACTTGGCGGGTGGCTTCCAGTAGAACCATCGCTTGGTCCGGACAAGACCAGGCGCGTATAGGGGATCGGACCCGTCCCAGAGGGCAGGCAGGTAGGGCATCTTCGTCTCCTTTTGGGTGTTCAGAATGCGTCGAAGTTTGCTCCCGAAGGCGGCTTGTGCGCCTTGTGCCGGGAGGTTTCAGCATCCGCGATCCGCCGGCGCCGGGCAAGCCAGGCGTTCACGTCGGCCTTCATCGTCAGCCCGGTGATCGGATCCTTTGCGGGAAAGCCTGCCACCTCGAGCTGATCCCGCCGTTTGCGGAACCATTCGAGGCCCCGGCCAAGCGTGATGGCGCACCAGCGGTCGGAGCCATATGCTGCAAGGGGGTTCATGGTAGGGTCTTCGTTCATCCTTGCTCCTTTCGTGCGTCCTGGGCTTTCTGGGCGAGCTTCGCGATCGCCATGATCGTCGGCTTCAGCTCGGGCGGGGCGTGGTCATAGCCGCGGCCGAAGCGGCCGTTCAGGCGCGGCAGCAGCGCCCGCGGGATAGCCTCCCAGTTCGATGGATCCGTGTTGGTCTTGTCGCCATCGAGGCATTTCAGGGCATGGCCTTTCGGCAGGGGGCCGTGGATCTCTTCCCAGCGGACAAGATGCACCGCACGCCAGCGGGACTGGAGC
Source organism: Halodurantibacterium flavum (assembly GCF_042681825.1). NCBI lineage: Bacteria > Pseudomonadati > Pseudomonadota > Alphaproteobacteria > Rhodobacterales > Paracoccaceae > Halodurantibacterium > Halodurantibacterium flavum. The sequence goes on along the minus strand of NZ_JBHUGH010000013.1, from coordinate 40,560 downwards.
GGAAGGCCGTCATGGATCTTGCGCTCCAGGTATCCGTCTTTGCTTACGCGCTCGGTGCCGATCGGCTGATAGTTCTCATTAGCGCGGCCCCGGCGCTCGCCCTTCTTGAACTGGGTGGCGGCGCTGTTCGGGTTGTAGGGCATCTTCTTGCCCTTGTTGTGGGAGACGTTTCCCTTTGCGAACTGGCCGGTGCGGCCGGTGTGCCAGCCCTTGCGCTTGCAGAGGCCCTTGAATGCGCCAAGGCTGACGTCGTCACGCTGGAAGCGGGCGCAGAACATGGCGTGCAGTTCGCGGCGCGGCATGTCCTTGTTCGCCTCGATCCATGCGAGCTCGTCATCGAAATACTGGATGGCATGCCCCTTCATTCCGACCGGCCTCCGATCTGGGGCAGCATCGGCAGGATCTGCTGGCCGTGATCCGCGAATAGCTTCGCGGCCTTCAGCTGCAATTCGGCGTTGCGCGTGATCTGGTCCGCTACTGACACGATGGCCTCGGCGCGCTTGGCCTCGTGCTCGACCTGGTCGGCCGTCAGGTCCTCCTGCGCCAGGCGCTCGAGCTGGGCGAAGAGGTGGTTGTTCAGGTCGGAAAGCTTGTTTTTCATGGGGCCACCCCTGCATCGACAATGATCTCCCGCGCTGTCTCGATCGACAGCCCGTGTTCGCTCGCAACGCGGCGCAGGATGCCCTCGCGGTCCTCGGCCAGCGGGACGCCGCCGGGCAGGCGGTTGCGGATCTCGGCGAGGGCGGTGTGATAGGCTGTGCGGATGTCGTCAGACATGGCGGCCTCCGGACAACCGGTCGATGTTGCAGCGATGGACAGTGAAGGTCAGCGCGGCCACCCATGGATTGGCCTTCCATGCCTCGGGGCCGTGCAGGCTGTTCCAGAGGCTCGAAAACCAGCTGCGCGGATCCGGCCCTTCGGCCATGTTGGCATGCGGACAACCTTCCTCCATCGCGTCACCGCGGCTGATCTCCTCCAGCCGCTGGACCCTCACATCCGTGACGATTAGCGTCAGGCGGGAAAATTCGCGCGGCATGTGAATTGAGGGCCACCAGCCATCAATGCTTTCGTGGCCATCGGCGCGGTAGAGGATTTCCTCCTGATACATACGCGAACGAGCATCGGCGATGGTCCAGCCGTGCGTCATCCGGGCGGTCCACGCCTCCCGCACCCATAGGCGGTCGCCGGGTGCGTAACCGACCGGGATAGGTTTCATCTCGCGACCATTCCACTCCATCAGATCGGTTCGCTTCAACACCCGCCGCGTCTGCGTCTTGCGCCCGTCGAGCATGGCGCGGACCATCGGCGCGGAGAAGATGATGGGGCGGTCACCCATAGCGGCCTCCCACCTTCAGCCCAAAAAACGGCGAACTGGGCCGCGGCTTCGGCCTCGGACTGACGCTGGGCGCAGCCGGCTCGCGACAGTGGCGCGTGAGGCTGTCATGTCGGGGCGGGCAGGTCTGCAGGCCGGGCGGGGTCTGTGCCAGCAGGACGCTTGCGCCCAGCAGGAGGGCTGCGACGATGGCGGCCGGCAGGGCCATCCGCGCGATGCGGCGGGTGCGGTCCCGGCGGATGGCCGGGGCATTCAGGTCTTCCCAGTGCTGCGCCATGCGCGCGGCATCATCGGGGGCGGGGTGGCGGCTGTGGGTCATGGGGTGCTCCGGCGGGATTGTGCCGCCCCGCAGTTGCGGGGCGGTGTGGCTCAGGCTTCAGGCTTGCCGAAGAAGACGGGCAGGCCGGTCTCCGCGCCGGCACGGGCGATGGCTTCATCCAGCGCATCGCGCAGGGCGATATCGGGGTTGTGGATCTGAATGATGAAGCGGATGTCGGCGCCGGACTTGCGGTAGCGGAAGCGGACCGGAAGGCGGTAGAGCGCCCCGCGATCAAGAACCGGGATGGCGATCATGAACAGGTTCGGGATGCGGATGGGCTGGCCGTCCGGCGCCGCATGCTGATCGACGAACTGGATGGACTGTTCGCCGGTGTCCCGGTTGGTGCTCACCGAGAGGTTGCTGGTCTCGTTGACCTGGAATTCGCGGCTCAGCTGGACGAGCGCAGCATATTGCCCGAACCGCCCCTGCAGCTGCGCAGCAACCTCGATCATGCGTGCTTCCCAAGGCTCGACCTTCTGGCTGCTGCCCTTCCGATCGAGGAGCGCCGGCGTGGGATCCAGCAGATCCTTCGCGTTCGCCTCGATGAACTCGCCGAACTCATTCTTCGACAGAGGCTTGCCGCTGATACCGTTCCAGATCTTCCATTCGTCCGAGATCGGGAAGCCGTAGCGGGCCTTGTGCAGGCAGTGCGAGGCCGTCGGATCCCGGCTTTCGGCGTCGATCACCGGCGCGCCATGGCCGAGGTAGTCCGAGATGCAGAGAAGGCCGGGCGTGCCGCCACTCGCGATCTCGGCGAAGATCGCGGAGGTCTCGCCCTTGAAGCGGTTTGCCCAGGCGATGAAGCTGTCGAGATCCTGCAGTACCGCGGTCCCCTTGCGACGGAAGGGCTGAAGCGCCTCTTCCGCAGCACGCCATTTGTCGCTGAAGTCATGCACGCGCATGCCGTCGGGCAGGGCGGTGATCAGGGGCGTGGTGATATCGCCTGAACCAGGGTGAGAAATCATCACCTCGGGCGCGCGACTTTCAGTGGCGGCGATAAAGGTTTCAAGGATGTTGCGTGGCGTTTCGTCGGTCATGTCCTCGTTCCTTCTCGATGGGTCAGTCGTTGCTGTTCGGAGTGCGCAATTCGCGGGTGCCGCCCACGTCGCGGATTTCCATCCGCGTCTGCGCCGGGTTGTGCGGGGTCAGGCGGCCGCCCTCGGTCGTCCAGGCGACGGCCTTGGCCTTGGGCGGCTTCGGCACCTTGATGTCGTCGTCGACGGTCATCTCGATCTGGCCGAACCGGTCCAGCTTGAAGCCGAGCTTGAGGGTAAGGCTGCCTGCGGCGGCGGTGCCGTAGGCTTCACTGAAGTCCCGCATTTCGGTCATGAGAGCTTCGAGGCGCTGGAGCAGGTCGGGCAGATAGTCGCCGTTGTTGGCCAGGGACAGGATCTGGTCGATCCCGCGAAGTTCGGGGGCGTGCATGGGTTTCTCCATAGGTGAGGCGTTGCGGGCCGGCGTGACGGTCATCACAGGTGCTCCTCGGGGTGGTGACTGCTTGCAGCAAGACGGGGCGCTTGACGCACAAGGCGCTGCGCTGGCACGATCTGGGTGCCGCCTGCGCGTACCAGGCGCAGGCGGCGATACACCCTTCCCTCCGATGACTCAGAAAGGGCGCATGCGAAGATGGGGAATGTGAAATGTGTAAGGACGCCGACACCGTCGAACCCGCTGCCGTCGAGCCCGGCCCCAAGGCCGCCGGGGCCGATGGGGGAACCACCGCCGATCCGTCCACCTCGATAGGCGGCGCCGAATTCGATCTTCTGCGGTCCGCGCTTTACCACGACATGCGGGCAAGCTGGTTCGGGGCGCTGCACCGCGCCTCGCTGTTCGTGACGATCCTGCTGGGTTCGGGAACGGTCGCCGTCATGGGTGCCGATCAGCCGTTCTTCGCGATCTTGACGGGTTTTGCGGTAGCGGTGGTGTCCGCCGCCTCTCTTGTGTGGGACTTCAGCGGTCGCGCGCGCGACCACATGGAACTGAAGCGCAGGTTCTACACGCTTCTCTCCCAGCTTGAGGCGGGCACTTCCGGGCGCGACATCGGGCCTCAGATGACCCTGATCTATGCAGATGAGCCGGCGATCTTCTATGGCGTGAATGCGATCGCGCACAACGCGGCGGTAAGCTCCCTCTATGGCGATGGAGGTCGCCGACTGGCGGTGCCGAGGGTTCGGGGCCTTTTGCGGCACATGCTGCCGTCCAGCGCGGCCAACTTTCCCTACAAGATATAAAGCGAGCGTCATGCCTCGACCCCGCCATCGATGAGGCCGCACCAGCTGAGGATCGCGCTGTGGGGGCTGCGGGCCCAGCCGGTCTGGCCGTAGCCGCGGCAGTACCAGACGCCGGCGTTCTGTGTGATCGTGACATTGCCGAGGCGGCCGAACCATTCGACCAGGGCATCACCGCAGAGGTCCTCGACCTCGATGCGATGGCGGGCGGCGAGGGCGATCTCGGTGGGGGAGAGGTGACGGGACGCACCGCACTGCGTCCCGTCTTCTCGCCTGTTGGGTCTTCCTGCCTTCCGAGACTCAGCCTGCCGGAAAAGAATGAATTCATGGTTAACGAGGTCGTTCATCGTGACGGCTCCCCGATCAGTTCGTCGCAAAGGCTGTCGATCGCATCGCACCAAGCGATGATTGCGGCCTCGGGCGTGGTGGCGGCTGTCTCGACGCCGTAGCAGCGGCAGCGCCATTTGCCAGAGCGGCTGCACACATCGGACGGGCCGGCCCGTTCGAACCAGCGGATCAGTTCATTGCCGCGCAGCCCGTCGGCCTCGATGTGGCCGCGGGCGCGGATCGCGAGGCTAGAGGCGCGCTCCATGCGTTGCATGTACGCGCTCACCATGCCGCCACCTGCGGGGCAGAGAGCGCGAGGGCGGTCAGGAGCGCGCTGCGGGCGATGACGACGCAGGCCGCGACGGTCAGCGTGGCCAGCAGGGCCGTGGCAATGCGGTGGGTGAGGGGCATGACTTTTCTCCCGTAGCGTCGGGGAGAAAATATTGGCCATATGGCCAATAGTCAATCAATAAAATGGCCGTATGGCCAAATTGGGCGCCGAAACGATTCGCGCCCCGCGATCCCAAGCTCCTGCCTTGCAACCGGCCTGGCAACCACTGCCTTGGGAAAGCGCGTTTGGTAGTGAGTTGCCCTTTTTCTTCCAGGCTTCGGAAGGGCTGGTTATGTCATTGATCGACCGCAAAAACCTCGCGGCGCTGCGCCCGGTTAACCTGCTTGGCAACGTTGATCGGATCGCGGCCCTCTAACTCAGACGTACTGTGCAGGCAGGCTGGCCAAGCGTCGCTCGCCGCACTCCCGCGGTTTATGTAGCCTTGCGCACATAGGATCACTTTGTCTGCCGCAATTCGGTCGCGGACTTCGCCCCGTGTTACAGGTTCGCGGCCCGCGATCGACGAGCAAGCGTAGAAGCCTAGAACGCCAACGATTATGAGAAGAATAAGGCCCTTCATGTTCCTCCCCGTTACTGCTCTAGGTAGGTCACTTGTTGATGTGCGTCAGGATGAGATGTACTCGACTTGTCCGGTGCGTGCATTGACGAAGAAAAAGCTCGCGCCGCCTCCGCTCCGGTATTGCCTTGTGTGTTGACCATAACCCATTGTTTCGCCCGCCAGTTCAGCGCCCCAAGAGCATGTTGCGGCATACTCATCCATACCGACGAAGACGCTGCCGCGGAGAACCGCATCAACCGTCCGGGCGGAGTAGCCCGGATTTCGACGCGCATACTCCGATCTTAGTTCTTGGCCCCGCGCTGCGGATGGGAACATTTGGTTGGCGCGAATGGCCGCGCAGAGGGCGTCTCCGGACATATCCTGCGGCTGGGCGCAGGCTGCTAGGCCGGCCAGCACCATAACAGTAAGCGACGTGCGCACGTGCGTCATCAAACCTTCCTCCCATACCAAAGGACTTTTCCGACCACGGTGAGATCTTGTATGGCCGCTTCAAAGATTGGGTAGAGCGTCCGGTTGTCAGACAGGATTGTGACGTAACCTCTGCGTGCAGCCCGTCCGACGCGCTTCACCTGCAGCGCGTCATCGTATCGGAAGACGAAAAGGCCGTCGTGGGCCAAGCTCGTCTTGCTGGTGTCGATGAGCACCACGTCATCATCGAGAAGCGTTGGCTCCATACTGTCACCTTTTACACTGATGATGGCCAGATGTGCTGGGCTGCTGCTGGTGAGCCGCTTTAGGTACGCCGGCGGGAAGGCGAGACTAGAGACAGGAGATTCTTCGTCGACAATAGCGCCGAAGCCTGCACTCGCCGCGACACCGTACACCGGCACGAGGTGGACATTTTCCGGTTCGCCTTCTTTGGTCGCGATTTCTATTACGCCCGAACCCTGATCCCACTCAATCCCGAGTGCCTCAGCAAGCGCTGCCGCGTTCTCGGCTGAGGTTGAAGCGTTCGGGCGGCGCTTGAGTTTGTTGATCGCATCATAGCTCACGCCTGATCGACGGGATAGCTCGGCCACGCTCATGCCCGCTCGATCCAGGGCATCAATCATTTGTTGTCGAAAGGTCTGTTTTTGCATGTGGCCATATTGGTAACGCCGATTGTCCATATCCACTGGCCATTTGGCCTTGACTTTATCTGGCCAATTGGCCAGATAATTCGCCATGGAAAGCAAAGCCCTCATCCAGACGATCGAAAGTTATTGTGAAGCCGTTGGCATCAGCCCCACCACACTGGGCGTCAAAGTCCTTGGAAACAGCAGATTTCTCGACCGACTGAAAAGCCGGGCTGCTCGCGATGAGGAGGCGGCGCGACGTCTTATCGCGTACATGGCTGAAAATCCCGCTCCCAAAACCTCTGGGGGGGCATCCCCGTGAGTGCTGGCTCACACATGACGAATGCGAGCAGGCCCTGCCGCCCGGCGCGTCATAGTCTTCCTCTCCTTTCGCTAAGTTCTCGTCCCAACATCATCATCAGCCCATTCTCCTCACAAGAAAACGGGGTTTTCAGCCATGCCTAACGTGATGTCCGTGGCGCATGCCCACATGGTGACGCTGATCCGGAAGCTGGGCTGTCTCGATGCGGCGGCGGAGCTGCTGAACGCGCGCTATGGCGGCGGCCATTCCAAGGGCACGATCAGCCGCAAGATCAACGGCACGCTCGACTGGACGTTGCGGGACGTGGTCGCGTTCGAGGATGCGCTGACGGCCTATCCGGTCACGCGGCTCCTGGTGCAGCGCAAGTCGCAGGAGGCGGCCGAGGGCTGCCTGATCGCCGGGGCCGCCGAGATCTCGCGCGAGATGGGCGAGGCGATGTCGGCGATCCTGAGCGTCGAGCAATCGGCCAGCGCCGGCGAGGTCGCCCAGGCGATCAAGGAGATCGAGGACGTGAAGGACGCGCTGGCGCGTGTCGCGGCCATCCTGCGTGGGAGGCAGTCATGAGTTCCGGAATTGCGGCAGAGCGGGGCACAGCGTCTCCCCGCGGGATACGGCTACCGGGGGCGCGGCCGTCTGCCGCGATGCGCCCCATCGAACCCCGCGCGCGGCGGGAGAACCGCGCATTCCTCCTTGTTGGCTGTGACTGCGCCGGGGCTTCGGCCCCGGCGGCTTTGTGAGGAGAGAGCTGTGTCCGCATCCGAAGATCTGCCCATCGTCCCTATCACAGCCGTTGAGGTGGCGGCGCTGTTCTGCACCTGCGGATGCTGCGACAACGCCTTCCTGATTGAACATGAGGCGCTGGATCAGGAAGCGGGCGCAGTCGCCCCTGAGCATGATTTTCAAGAGTGCCCGGAATGCGGAACGCTTTTCGATGCACAGACGGCGCGGTTCAGCGCGCTGCTCACGAACAAACAGGAGGGGTGATGCTGAGATCGGTCTTCCTGGTCTGCTGCTGCGTTCAGCAGATCGTATTTGTGGCCGGTGGTGCCTGGCTCACATTTGCCGGTGGCTCTCTGTGGTGGCTGGCGGGGGGAATTTTCCTCGCCCTTCTCTGCGGGGACGCCCTGCGCAGGCGCCTCGACCGCTGGGAAGTCGTCGATCTCATCAAGTCCATAATAGGAGGGCGTTCTGATGGCGGGACATGCTGTCACCCGGGCGAGTGATGAGCTGGTGCTGCGGTGGTTGTCGCTGCGGACCGACGCGCAGCTGGACTGCAATGTGATCGGCGAGAGGTTCGGCGTTTCGCAGGAGCGCGTGCGCGTTGCGACCAATCGCGTCCGCGACGCGGATCTGGACGAGAGCGGCGAGGATTACGAGGCAGTAAAGGCGCAGTATTGGCCACACGTGGCTCGCGCAAAGAAGCGCGGCGATGGTCCCCGGCGTGGGAGGGTATCCAGGTGACCGCCATCCAGCCGATCGACATCGAGAGCGAGCGGTACTGGCAGCAACTGACCGCGCCCGCGTCCCGCTGGCGGCCGCTGCTGCATGTGGACGCGACGCGGATCACGCTGTCGCAGCATTGCGCAGCGGGACAGGTTTATCTCGCGACGCCTTATGCCGAGGAGGTCCGGGACGGGCAGGGCCGGTGGCAGTTCGCGGGTTCGGTCGAGATGCAGATGCGCGCGGCCTATGTCCTGTCGGTGCTGATCCCGCTCGGCATCGCCGCGGTCTCGCCGGTCGTTCTGGGTGCCGCGGCGCATCATGCGCTGCCGCCGGCGGCGCGGGGCGCCGGTCCGGATGAGGATGCCTTCGGGACGCTGCGCCGCCAGATGCTGCATGCCTCCCGCGCGGTGATCGTGCCGGACCTGCCGGGCTGGCGGCGGTCCTCGGCCGTGCGGCGGGACGTGTCGGTCGCGCTGACCCACAACATGCCGGTTTTCCTGTTTCCGGTGGGGGCGGGATGATGCGGTATTCGCGCATTGCCTCTGCCTCCCCCGATCAGTCGGGCAATCAGGATCCTGCGGCCGAGGCCTGCCAGCGCCTCTGGCGACATGTGCTGCTGGCGCAATGGCAGCTTGCCACGCGGGAGCGCGCGCCCTGCGACCTGACCCGCCGTTCGGACTATGTCAGGCGGATCATCCGCATCCAGGAGGACGCGCGCGACTGGTTCGGGTCGAACGACTGCGAAGTGGTGTGCCTGTTCGCCGGCGTCGATGTCGATGAGATGCGCCGCCGTCTTGCCGCACGGATTGGCGCCAAAGGCGCAGACCTTTCAGCAATTTCAGGACCTGCCGGCACAAGGCAGGCGAGGGCAGGACAAGAGAGGCAACATGCCTGACAGCGGAAACGATTTCGAATTCTGGGCCTATCCGCTGCAGATGGGCGATACGTTGTCGAACCATGAGTGGATCCCGCTCTACGTCAACCGGCTCCTGACATCGCAGTTCGTCGCTGATGCCATCGCGGCCGGCCGTCGCGAGGATATCGGCACGGCGCTGATCCTCTGGTGCGAGAGCTTCAAGCTCGATCCCGCAGGGGCGCTGCCGGACAATGACGTCCAGCTGGCGCGCCTCGCCGGGTTCGGCAGCGACATCGAGGCCTGGCTGCGTGCCCGGCCCGGCGCGCTCTACGGCTGGCGGGTGACCCATGTCGAGGGCGACGACAGGCCGGGCCGGCGCTGGCTTGGCCATGAGATGATCGCGCGGATCGCCGTGGACATGCACCGGCGCAAGTCGGGCCGAGACCAGGCGCGCGAGGCGGGCCGCATGGCCATGCTGCGGTCGCGGGTGCGGGCCAAGCTGCGGTCGCTGGGGCGCGCGAACCTCGCCGACAATGACCATGTCGTGGCGACGGTCGCCGACTGGCTCGACAAGTCGAAGCTCTACTGCACGGCCGAGAATGTCGCGGCAGGGATGGAAGAGGTTGCCGGCGTGCCCCGCGTGGTGCGCCGGATCGGGGGCAAGGATGATGTGTGACGGGGTGTTATCGTAACAGTTATTCACAGTGATCTAACAGTTAACTCACAGTGAATATCAGGGCGTATCACGCCCTCTTTTCAGGGCTTTTGGTGTGACTGCCCTACAGGACAAGACAATACAAAACAGAACAATACAAAACACCTTTCACCCCGGACACCGACGTTGCGAAGGCGGATGGCGAGACTGCTGAGAAAGGAAGCGAGGATGGAAAGCGACGGACAGAAGACGGGGAAGGCGCGCGTCCGGGATCTGCTGATCGGCAGGTTGCAGGAAGCGGGGATGACGCGGCCCAGGGGTCAGGCGGTGGCGCAGCACGAGGCGTTCCTGGGGCGGGTGGCGGAGCAGCTGGCCTATATGGATGAGGAGAACCTTCGGACGCTGGCCGAGACGCTGATCGACATGGCGCAGGGCGGGGTGTGGCCGTCGGAGGTTCTGATCCGGCAATATGCGCGGGCGCTGCAGGCGCCGCCGATCCAGCAGCACCGGATCGTGTCGAGCTGGCTTGCCTCGGTCGAGGGGCCGCTGGCGGAGGCGGGCGGGTATCTGGTGGAGCTCTACCGGTTCCTGATCCGGCACGGGCGGCCGCCGCTGGCGATGGACATGCGGCTGATCCGGGAACAGGCGGAGGCGAACGGGCGGCAGGTGCATCTGGCGCAGGACCGGTTGCGGCGCGAGGTCGTGACGGAAGAGGACCGCGCCTGGCTGGCGCAGTACCGGGCGGATCAGGCTGCGGCGCAGCGGATCGTGGATGAAGGCGCGCGGCGGCGCGCGCAGAGTGAAAGGGCGGCGGGATGACCGAGATACCGGCAACAGAGTTCGACTTCGCGACGGTGCCCGGCTGGGCCGAGCTGGTGAACCGGGTGTTCCGCGAGAAGCAGAAGGTGCTGGCGCGGATGATGGCGCGGGCCCGGGGCGATCTGATCGAGGATGCAGAGCATCTGCGCGACCGCTGCGGCCCCGAGATCACGATGCCGCCGGCACGGGGGCGGCTGGTCGCCTTCGAGCCGATGGAGTTGCGGGCCAGTGCCCGGGTGGCGATGCCGGGCGGGTTCGAGGATTACGAGCTGGAGCATGTGGGGTATCGGGGCCGGGATGCGGCGCGGCAGGCCGATGCGTTCGACGTGATGGAGGATCAGGCTCGGCGGGCTCATCGCGGGGCGGCGGCTGCGTTCGTTGCGCCCTTCACGCCCGGGCAGGTGGCAATCGCGCGGCACTATCGTGCGCTGGTCGAGCGCCATGACGCGGGCGGGATGAAGTGCGCCTCGCTGGAGACAGTGCGGCGCGGCGATGGGCGGGGCGGCAGCTTCATGGACGCGTTCCTGGCCGAGGGCTATGACATCGACCGGCTGCGGGCCCGGATCGGTGACGGCATTGCCATGCCGGTGCGTCGGCAGCGGGCCGGCAGTGCACGGCGCGCGATCCCCGACCGGGTGCTGGTGGACATGGTGTGCCTGCAGGACATGACGCTGAGCGCGGTGCTGGCGCGGCATGGGTGGCCCGACCGGGGCGAAAACATCATTGCCGCGCGCTTGGCGCTGGCGACCGCCTTGGAGCGTATGAGGGGCCATCTCGAAAAAGGGGCTTGACGCTTAAGTCGGCCGGATGCATCTTGCTTGGCATCATCTACAGTTGCGCCCGCAGGTCATACCGACCCGGCGGGCGTTTGCATTTCCAGCCCCCCTTATATCGTTCCGGAGGTCCCATGCGGCGTGATCCCCAGCTCATGCGCCGGCTGTTGCTGGCGGTCGAGGCCGGCGCGGCGTTGCCGGAGGCTGGCCGCGAAGCAGATGCCGTACCCTCGGCGGAGCAGTATCACCTGATGCTGCTCGAGGATGCGGGCTTCGTCCGGCGGGATGCGCAGGGCCGCGTCTCGCTGACCGGCGGGGGTGCCTCGTTCCTGGACGCGGTGCGGAATGAACACGCCTGGCGAAAGGCAATGGACACTTCGGCCGCGGTGGGCGGGCTGCCGCTTTGCCTCCTCAAGGATGTCGGGATCGGCTTCATCCGTGATGAGCTGGTCCGGCGCGGCGTCACGCTCGGCTGATCCCAGGCCCATGTTCCAGATGTCGATTGACCCGCGGGATCTTCAGGCGGGTCTGACGGATGTGGAGCGTCGTCAGGTGCCGCAGGCGACGGTCTGGGCGCTGAACCACACGGCGAAGGATGTGCTGGAGCACATGCAGCGGCGGATGGAGGTCGTGTTCGACCGTCCGACGCCTTTCACGAAGAACGCGTTCCATGTCTGGCGCGCCACGCGGCAGACCATGACGGCCACGGTACAGGAGCGGCCCTCGGTGGGCCGGCGGCATTTCCTGAAGGTGCAGGAGGCAGGCGGGCGGCGTCCGGGCACCGGGCTCGAGCGGCTGTTGCAGAACCGGCTGAAGTATTCGGGTCAGATCGTGGCGGCGGTGCCGGCGGCGGGGGCCCGGCTGGACGGGCGGGGCAACTGGTCGAGCGGGCAGCGCAACCAGGTGCTCTCGGCGATCCAGGCGCAGGGCGACCGGTCGGCCAACACCACGGCGGCCTCGCGCAAGCGCAATCCGAAGCGGACCGGGTTCTTCGTGCCGCGTCCGGGCTCGAAGCTCTCGAAGGGGGTGTGGCAGCGGGACGGGCGGCAGCGCATCCGCAAGGTGCTGCACTTCACGGCGGCGATGCCGGCCTATACCCGGCGCCTCGGCTTCTTCGAGGGCGCGCGGGAGGTCTATGCGCGCAGCTTCCCGATGCATTTCCGGCGGGCGTTTCAGCGGGCGATGGCGACGCGGCGGAGGTGAGGCCGCGGGTCCTTCCGGGGGCGGGTGTGCACGGGGGTAATTCGCACCCCGTTGCTTTTGATGGCGCGGCGCCGGCCGGGGGTGCCGGTTGCCGTTCTTGTTGTTGTATCTGAAGGGATTATCGGGATGATGTCCATGGTCACGCTGGCCGATGGCAGCGTGCTGGACCTGTCGGCCTGGCCTCTGCCGGAGGGTGCGGAGGACGGTGTCATGAACCGCGTCCAGCTCGCCCGGGCCTTCTCCGTCTCGGAGAACACGATCACCAAGTGGATCTCGCTCGGGATGCCGGTCCTGTCGGACGGGCAGAACGGCGTGGCCTACGAGTTCCAGCTCTCGCATTGCTATGCCTGGCGGCAGGACCGGGACAGCAAGGCCCGGGCCGCCAAGGCGCGGGGCGACCAGCTGGCGATGCAGGCGGCGCTCGCCTTCCGCAACCTCGATGCCGACCAGGAGGAGGCCGAGGGCGGGCTGACGGCGGATGAGCTGCGCAAATGGTCGGAGGCCGAGTTCCACCGCAACCGCGTCGACGAGCAGCGCCGGCGCCTGGTGCGGGCCGAGGCGGTGAGCCGGGTCTTCGAGCAGCTCCTCGTGCTGGTGGGCAACACCTTCGACACGCTGCCGGACTGGGCGGAGGTCAATCTCGGCCTTTCGGTCGACCAGGTGGCGCAGCTCCAGTCGCGCTGCGATCTCGCGCGGGCGGAGTTGCGGGCCACGATCGAGGCCGACCTCCTTGGCCCGGCGACGGTCCTGCCCTTCGCGGGCGCCGGGCGGCAGGAGGAGATGGCGCTCTGATGGTCATGATGATGGACCGGGGCATCGGGCCGCTCACGCAGATCCCGCCGCTCTCGCCCTGGCTGACCCCGGAGGAGCTGCTGGCGGATGCGCTGCCGCTGATCGATCCGCCGAGCCGGATCACGGTGACCGAGGCGGCGGAACGCTCGCTGCGGGTGCCGGTGCAGGGGGTCTGGCAGCGCTACGACCGGACGATCATGCCCTATACGGTCGAGCCGCAGGACATGAGCCAGTCGCGGCGGTTCAAGACGGTGTGCTTCATCGGCCCGTCGCAATGCGGCAAGAGCCAGATGCTCCTGTCGGTGGCGGCCCATGCGGTCACCTGCGCCCCGGGCCCGGTGCAGCTGATCCACATGACCAAGACCGATGCGGATGCCTGGGTCGAGGAGAAGCTCGATCCGGCGATCCTGAACAGCAAGGACCTGCGCGAGCGGCTGGGGAGCGGGCGCGACGACAGCACCTTCAGCCGCAAGCGCTTCAAGGGGATGCGCCTGACGATCGGCTATCCGGTCTCGACGCAGCTCTCGTCGCGCACCCAGCGCATGGTGCTCCTGACCGATTACGATCACATGCCCCAGCAGCTGGGCCCGAAGGACAGCCCCGAGGGCAATCCCCACGGCATGGCCCTGCGGCGGATCACGGAATACATGAGCCGCGGCTGCGTCTTCGTCGAAAGCACCCCGGCCTTCCCGATCGACCGGACCATCGAATGGGCGCCGCATCCGGGCCATCCGCACATGCTGCCGCCGGTGACGGCCGGGATCGTGAACATCTACAACGAGGGCACCCGGGGCCGCTGGTACTGGGAATGCCCGGATTGCAGCCAGCTCTTCGAGCCGCGCTTCGACCGGCTGCATTACGACGACACGCTGGAGCCCGCCGAGGCGGGGGCATCGGCCGAGATGGAATGCCCGCATTGCGGCAGCCTGATCGGGCATCGCCACAAGGTCTGGCTCAACAAGCAGGCGCTGGCCGGGCGGGGCGGCTGGCTGCATGAATCGCGCCTGCTCGACGAGGCGGGCAACCGGCTGCTGGTGCCGGTCGACGACAGCACCATCCGGCGCACGCCGACGGTGAGCTATGCCTTCAACGGCGCCGCCGCGACGCGGGTGTCCTGGGAGGAGCTGGTGACGCTCTACGAGACGCAGAAGCGTCATGCGGCGCTGACGGGCGACGATGTGGAGTTCGGCAACGTCCATTACACCCGGATCGGGCTGCCCTATGCCGGCAAGGCGATCGAGGATGACGGGGCGCTGAGCCTCGCGCAGATCACCGAAGAGCGGCGTCCGCTGCCGCGGCGGACCGCGCCGTCCTGGACGCGCTTCATCACCACTTCGATCGACGTGCAGGGCAACCGCTTCGAGGTCCTGGTGATGGCCTGGGGCGAGAACGGCGAGCGGATCCCGGTCGACCGGTTCGAGATCGCGCAGCCGCCCGATCATGCGCCGCAGGCGAAGGGCGATGACGGCCGCTACCGGGCGATCGACCCGGGGCGCTATCTCGCGGATGCGGACTGCCTGCTCGATCTGCCCGACCGGGCCTATCCGGTCGAGGGGACCGAGATCAGCCTGAAGCCCTGCGCGCTGGTTCTCGACTTCAACGGCCCGGCGGGCTGGGCGGACAATGCCGAGCGGTTCTGGCGCGCGCGGCGCAAGGCGGGGCAGGGCGGCCTCTGGTGGCTCTCGGTCGGGCGGGGCGGCTTCGACAAGCCGGCGCGGGTCTGGCACGAGACGCCGGAGCGGGGCTCGAAGGGCAAGCGGGCCCGCAGCATCAAGCTGCTCAACATGGCGGTGGACCGGCTGAAGGAATCGGTGATCGCGGCGCTGGGGCGGTTCGAGGCGCGGATCAACACCCAGCACACGCCCGACTGGATGGAGGCGGATCACATCGGGGAGCTGCTCTCCGAATACCGCACGCCGCAGGGCTATCGCAAGAAGCCGGGCGTGCAGCGCAACGAGACGCTCGACCTCTCGGTGCAGGCCCTCGCCGTCGCCGAACAGAAGGGGCTGAACCGGATCAACTGGGAGGCCCCGCCGCTCTGGGCAATGCCGCTGAGCGAAGCGAACCCCTTCGCCCTGCGGGCCGCAGTGGCGATCCCTGACGCGGCCCTGCCGGACCCGGCCCCCGCGCCGCGGCGCCGCCGGCGCAGCTATACGCCCCGATACATGGAGTGATCATGACCGATGATGCGCAACTGCTGCAGATGAAGGCGCGGCTCGCGGCCCTTCAGGATATCCGCTGGCGCGGGGTACGCTCCGCCTCGATCAATGGCGAGCGGGTCGATTACGCGACCGATGCGGATCTGGCCGCGGCGGTCGCGGATCTGGAACGGCGCATCGCCGGGATGGAGGGGCGCCCGCGGCGCCGGGCGCGCGGCACTTACGCGGTGAAGGATCTCTGATGATCGGTTCGCTCCGCCAGCGCCTCGGCGCCTGGGTCGGCGGGTTCGACGCGGCGCAGGGTAACCGGCGGCTGCGCGGCTTTCCGACGACCCGCGCCCATGTCAACACGCTCCTCGCGGCGGCCGGTCCGAACGTGACGGCGCGGGCGCGCTACCTGGTGCGCAACAACGGCTATGCCCATGGGGCGCTCGACAGCTGGGCCGCGAACTGCATCGGCACCGGCATCAAGCCCTCCTCGCTGATCGCCCAGCCGAAGCGCAAGGCCGAGCTGCAGCGGCTCTGGCAGGACTGGACCGACGAGGCGGATGCCGAGGGGCTGACGGATTTCTACGGCATCCAGCGCCGGGCGGCGCGCGAATGCTTCCTCGCCGGCGAATGCTTCATCCGGCTGCGTCCGCGCCGTCCGGAAGACGGGCTGGTCGTGCCGCTGCAATTGCAGCTCCTGCCCTCGGAGATGCTGCCGATCGAGCTGAACCAGGTGCTCGAGGGCGGGCGGGTGATCCGGCAGGGGATCGAGTTCGACGCGATCGGCCGCCGCATCGCCTACCATTTCCATCGCCGCCATCCGGGCGACGCGACCGAACCGGGGCTCTCCAACGAGACGAGCCGGGTTCCGGCGAGCGAGGTCCTGCATGTCATCGACCCGGTCGAGAGCGGGCAGCTGCGGGGCGTGTCGCGCTTCGCGCCGGCGATCGTGAAGCTCTTCCTGCTCGACCAGTATGACGATGCGGAACTGGACCGGAAGAAGGTCGCGGCGATGTACGCGATCTTCGTGACCTCGGAAAGCGACGGCAACGATCCGCTCCAGGGCGAGGACCCGGTGACCGAGGTCTCGCCGGGGCAGATCGTCCGCCTCGATCCGAACGAGAAGGTGACGACGGCGGATCCGGCGGATTCGGGCAGCACCTATGAGCCGTTCCAGTACCGGACGCTGCTGCAGGTCTCGGCCGCCCTCGGCATCCCTTATGCGCATCTGTCGCAGGACATGGTGAAGGCGAACTTCTCGAATGCGCGGACCGCGCTGATGGAGTTCCGCCGGCGCATCGAGGCCTTCCAGCATTCGGTCCTGGTCTTCCAGATGTGCCGCCCGATCTGGGAGCGCTTCGTCGATCTGGCGGTGCTGTCCGGGGCGGTGCGGCTCCCGGGCTACGGGAAGAAGCGCCGGGATTACGTGGCCTGCGACTGGCTGCCGCCGCGCTGGCAATGGGTCGATCCGCTGAAGGACATCCGGGCCGAGATCGAGGAGATCGGCGCCGGGCTGAAGAGCCGGTCCCAGGCGATCAGCGAGCGGGGCTACGACGCCGAGGAAGTCGACGTGCAGATCGCGGCCGACCGGGCGCGTGAACGCCGGCTCGGGATCGAACCGGGCAGGGTTGCCGCGCCAGGAACCGGCGGGGCCCCGGGGGGCCGGCGCGACCGCGAGGATCCGGAGGAGCGCGACGCGCTCGGCGAGGACGACGAAGAGGAAGAGGAACGCCGGCGGAACGGAGAGGGGACATGAGCTATCCGATGATTGCACAGCGGGTGTTCGGAACCCCGCTCCTGGTCGATCCCTCCAAGGGGGGTGCGTTCCTCGCAGGCCTCGGGCCGCGGATCGTCAACGGCGCGATCGAATTGCGCGGCCTTGACGGGCTGCCCGAGGACCGGCTCGCCCGGGCGGGCCGGGTGGGCGAGCGCGCCTCGATCCTCGCCGACAGCGTCGGCACCCGGGCGCGCGTCCGGGGCCAGCGGCTCTACCAGATCCGCGACGGGATCGCGGTGATCGAGGCCACGGGCACGCTGGTGCATCGCGGGGAATGGATCGGCGAGTCCTCTGGCACCACGTCCTATGAAGGCCTCACGGCGCAGATCCTCGCGGCGGCGGAGGACCCGGTGGTCCGGGGCATCGCGCTGGAGGTGGACAGCTATGGGGGCGAGGTCGCGGGGGTATTCGATCTCTGCGACACGATCCGGGCGGTGCGGGCGCAGAAACCGGTCTGGGCCTTCGTGGCCGAGGCGGCCCTGTCCGGCGGCTATGCGCTGGCAAGCCAGGCCGACCGGATCATCCTGCCCCGGACGGGCGAGGCGGGCAGCATCGGCGTGCTCTGGGTCCATGCGGATCACAGCCAGGCGCTCGCCGATCGCGGGATCGCCATCACGCTGATCCATGCAGGCGCACACAAGGTCGATGGCAATCCCTTCGAGGCGATGCCGCCCGATGTGCGCGCCGACATGCAGGCCCGGGTCGGGAGAACCCGCGACCTCTTTGCCGCCACCGTCGCCGCAGGGCGCGCGGGTCGGCTGACGCATGCGGCGGCGCTCGCCACCGAGGCGCAGGTCTACCGGGGCGCGGATGCGGTCGCGGCGGGTCTCGCCGACGAGGTTTCGGACATGCGCAGCGCCTTCACCGCCTTCGTGGCGGAAGCCAGCCGTCCCCGGGCGGCACGATCCCCGGCCGCGCTGGCGGCCGCAGCAGAGGAGAATACCCCGATGGATACCCCGACCCCCGATCAGCAGGCGGCGGCCCCCGCGGCAGCGGAACCCACGCCCACCCTCGCGCCCACATCCGCGCCGGAAGCCGCGTCCGCGGTCGCAGCACCGGCCCCCGCTGCCCCCGCTGCACCGGTGGCCCCTACGGCGCCGGCCGAAGGCGCGGCGGTGCCCGGGCAGCTTCCCGTCGCCCAGGTGGCGGCGCTGGTCGAGATCGGCCAGCAGGCCGCGCGGCTCGGCGTCACGGTCGATGTCGCCGATGCGCTCCGGCGCGGGCTCAGTGCCGATGCGCTGCGCCAGTCGGTGCTGACCAGCCTCGCGGCCCGGGCCGACGGGGCGGACATCCAGGCGCACAACCCCCCGGCCGCCGGGGGCCTGCGCAAGGAAAGCCCGCTGGTCGCGGCGACGAAGCGCATGGCCGACGCCCAGACGGCGGCCGCGCGGCACTGATCTCGCCGCGGGTAACGCAGCCCTGACCTCGCCGCGGTAACGCGGCCCTGATCTCGCCTGCCCCGGTTCCGGGGCGGTCACCCCCTCCACAGCGACGGGCGCCGTGGAGTTCCCCTGCCATTGAAAGGATGAAGCGATGGCCCCTCTCGTGAAGGCGCCCACCGAGGGCGATCTCCTGAAGTATGACCTGGAGAAGAACTACACCCGGGAAGCGGTCACGCTTCTCGCCGGCACCGACTATCCGCTCGGCGCAATCCTCGGGCTGATCACCTCCGGTGCCAATGCCGGCAAGTACCGCCTGTCGCGCAACGCCGCCGGCAGCCCCGATATCGGCGACCAGGTCGCGGCCGCCGTGCTCATCGAGCATGTCGATGCCAGCGACGGCGACCGCAGCGCGGTCGTGATCCGCCGCGGGCCCGCCATCCTGTCCTCGGCGGAGATCGTCTTCGACCCGAGCGTCGACGACACGGCCAAGCGCACCGCCAAGCTCGCGCAGCTCACCGCCCTCGGCATCGTCGTCCGCGACGCGGCCTGAGCCCCTTTTTCCAGGAGATCCGAACATGTCGATCACGCGCAACCCGTTCGACGCGGGGGGCTATTCCCTCGCGGAGATGACGCAGGCCATCAACATCCTGCCGAACCTCTATACCCGCCTCGGCCAGATGGGCCTCTTCCAGTTCGAGGGCGTCACGCAGCGCAGCGTGATCATCGAGCAATACGAGGGCATCCTGTCGCTCCTGCCGACCCGCCCCTGGGGCGCGCCGGCCACGGTCGGCCGCCGCGAGGGCCGCTCGATGCGCTCCTTCGCCCTGCCGCATATCCCGCATGACGACGTGATCACCGTCGCCGATGTGCAGGGCCAGCCGGCGCTCGGCGCCGTGGCGCAGGCCGATCCGCTGGCGGAGGTCATGGCGCGCAAGCTCGCGCTCATGCGCCGCAAGCATGCCGCCACCCGCGAATACATGGAGATGAACGCGCTCCGCGGCATCGTGAAGGACGGGGCAGGGGTCACGCTCTACAACTACTTCACCGAGTTCTCGCTCGAGCAGCTCTCGGTGGATTTCCTGCTGGGAACCGCCGGGACCAATGTCCAGGCCAAGTGCCGCGAGGTGTCGCGCCATATCGAGGAGGAGCTCAAGGGCGAATCCATGTCCGGCATCCATGTGCTGGTCAGCCCGGAATTCTTCGACAAGCTGATCGGGCATCCGAAGGTCGAGGAGGCCTACAAGTATTACACCGCCAGCGGCGCCCAGCCCCTGCGCGAGGATGTCCGCCGCCGCTTCCCCTTCGGAGGCCTCGTCTTCGAGGAATATATCGGCTCGGTCACCCTTGCGACCGGCGCCTCCGAACGGCTCGTGCCCGCCCAGGAAGGCACCGCCTTCCCGCTCGGGACCATGGACACGTTCCGGACCTATGGCGCGCCGGCCGATCTGCTGGAGGCCGCGAACACGATCGGCCAGCCGATCTATGCGCGCCAGCTCCTCGATCCCAAGGGGCGCTGGATCGACCTCATGACCGAGGCGAACATCCTGCCCGTGAACAAGCGGCCGCGCCTCGTGGTGCGGGTGCACAGCTCGAACTGACGCCATGCCCCCGTTCGACGGCATGGCCGGGCTGCTCACGGAGATCTTCGGGGCGCCGGTGCTCTTCCGCCCGGCGCTCGAAGAACCGCGGACCGTGGCTTCGGTCTTCCGCGAGACGCCGATCGAGGTGACCGACAGCGACGGGCGGGCGGTGCTGATCGTGGCGCCCACCTGGCGCGTGCGCCGGGACCTGGTGCCGGAGGTCGCGCGCGGCGACCGGATCGAGCCGGGCAATGGCAAGGTCTACGAGATCGTCAATGCCCAGCCCGGCGGCTCGCCCGCCGGCGATGCCTTCTGGCTCTGCGAGCTGGAAGAGGAGCGCGCCTGATGCATCCCCGGCGCGAGATCCGCACCCGGGCGCGGGACGCGCTCCGGGAGGCGCCGCGCTTCCGGCGCTTCACGTTCCTGAATGCCTGGGCGCAGAACATCGACGCCCGGTCCCTGCCGGCGATCGCGGTCGCGACGCCGGTCGAACGCAGCCGCCTCGTCTCCCATGGCACGGTCGAGCGGGTCACGACGCTGGTCGTGGTCGTCAAGCGCCTCGGCCAGGACGGGCTGGAAGACGAACTCGACGAGGACGAGGCCGCGATCGGCGATGCGCTGACCGGGGCGCTCCTGACGGTGTTGCGGCTGATCGAGCTGCGCGAGGTGCAGGTCAGCGTCAACGGCGAGGGCGCGCAGCGCGTGGGCACGCTGCAACTGACATTCGAGCTGACCTGGCACTGGTCGGCCCCCCTTCCTTCCTGACAGAGGAGATCGAGATGAGTTTCACGGGCGTGGGCCTGGGCTACGGGGCCCGGATCCGGATCGGGCGGGGCGCGACCCCTGCCTGGACCACATTGATCGGGCCGGGGGATTTCGAGCTGCCGGCGGGCGAGGTCGACGAGATCGAGGCCACCAGCCATGACAGCCCGAACCGGACGAAGGAGTTCATCCCCGGGCTGACCGACAACGGCACCATGACCGTGCCGGTCGATTACATCCCCGGCAACGACCAGGACGTGCTGCTGCGCGAGCTGCGGCGCACGGGCGAGCTGATCCAGCTCGAGATCACGCCGGCCGGAGGCACGCCCGAGCTCTGGGCCGCCTGGGTCAAGTCCTATGGCCGCAGCGCGCCGGTGAACGGCAAGGCGACCGCGACCATCGGCTTCCGGATCAACGGCGAGATCATCGCCGAAGGGGGCAACTGATCATGGCCGCCATCAGGGGAGAGATCCGCGTGCCGTGCAACGGGCGGATCTGGGTGATCTGCCTCGACTTCAACGCGCTCTGCGCCTTCGAGGAGGTGACGGGCCGTCCCGCGCTCGAGGTGCTGGCCGCCGTCGAGGAGGGGGCGGTGGTCCGCATGAACGACCTGCGGCAGATGATCCATTGCGCGCTCCTGCGCCATCAGCCCGGGGCCACGCTCCTGGATGCCGGCGATGTGCTGCAGGCCGCGCCCGAGGCGCTGGCCGAGGCGATGGCGGCCGCAGCCCCGCCCGCCCCGGATGTGCCCCCGCCGGACGGGGAGGGTCCCGCAAAAAAGACCCGGGCGCGGGCCCGGCGCGCCTAGACTTCGCGGGGCTGCTCGCGGCCCATGTGGAACACGGCTTCGATCCGGACGCCTTCTGGCGGCTCACGCCGCGGCTCTACGTGATCCAGATGCAGGGCGCGCTGGCCCGCATCCGCGGTGAAGCCCGGGCCCGGATCGAGGCGGCCTGGCTGACCGCCATGCTGTCCCGCGCGACCAGGATACCGCCCCTCGAACAGCTCCTGCGCGGCCCCGAAGGGCGACCCGCGCCGGAAGAACTGCGCGCCGAGATGCGCGCCCTCAGCAACAGCTTGCCGAAGAGGACCTGGAAGGAATGGCGGAGTCGTATGTAGGCCAGATGCGCGCGCAGCTCCGGCTGGACTCGACCCAGTTCACGGGCGGGTTGCGCGCGACCCAGGCGCAGACCGCCGGGTTCGTGCGGCAGATGCGCGGGCTCGCGACCCAGCTGGCCGGCGCCTTCGGCCTCGCCTTCGGCGGCCGTGCGGTCATGGGCATGGCGGACAGCTGGTCGGACATGCAGGCGCGCGTGGGCCTGGCCGTGGGCGAGATGGACCGGGCGCCCGCCGTCATGGCCCGCATCGCCGACATGGCGCGCCGCACCTACAGCGATCTCGGCCAGACGGCGGAGAGTTTCCTCGCCAACGCGACCTCGCTCCGGGAGCTCGGCTATTCGACCCGGCAGCAGCTCGACTATACCGAGGCGCTCAACAACGCGCTCGTGGTCAGCGGCGCCCGCGGCCAGCGCGCGGAAAGCGTGACGAATGCGCTTTCCAAGGCCATGGCGCTCGGCAAGCTCTCCGGGGACAATCTCAACACGGTGATCGCGAACGGGGGCCGGCTCAGCGAGTTGCTGGCCGCGCATCTGGGTGTCACGACCAACGAATTGCGGCGCCTGGGCAGCGAGGGGAAGATCACCAGCCAGGTGATCTACGACGCGCTCTCGGGCAGCCTCGAACAGCTCCGCGAGGAGGCGGCCTCCATGCCGGCGACGATCGGCGATGCGGTCGTGCTGATCCGGAACTCGATGACGATCCTCGTCGGGACCTTCGACCAGGCGGTACAGGGATCGGCGACGCTCGCGGAGGGGCTGATCCTGCTGGCCGACAATCTCGGGCGGATCGTCTCTTACGTCGTGCCGCTGGCGGCGTTCATGGCCGGCCGCTGGGTAGCCGCCTTTGTTGCAGCGCGCGCGGCTGCCGCCGGCCTGACGGTCGGCATGTATCTTTTGCGCGCCGCGATCATCAGCACCGGCATCGGCCTGCTGGTCGTGGCCGCGGGCGAGCTGATCTACCAGTTCAGCCGGCTGGTTCATGCCGCAGGCGGGTTCGGCGAGGCGATGGAGCTTCTGGGCGATGTTGCGCGGGAGGTCTGGGACCGCATGGTTCTGCGGGGAAAGGCGCTCGTCGCCTCTCTCGATGCGGCATGGCAGACGCTCAAGGCGAACTTTGTCAGCGCGCTTTCGGTCATGGCAGAGCGATGGGCCGACTTCACGGCCCGGATCGCCCCGGCCCTGCGGTTCATCCCGGGCATGCAGGCCGCATATCAAGGACTGATGGCCAGCAGCCGCGAAGCCAGCGGCTTCGCGGATACCGAGCGGGAACTGCGCGGACTTGCCCTCGCATCCGAAGCCGCTGCCGACGCGCTGAACCGCGCAGCGGCACGCCCGATGGAGAGCATCGCGGCGCTGCGCGAGGTGCTGGCCAGGGCCCGGGAGGAGGTCGAGGACGGCAGCGATGCGGCCAACCGGCTCAACGATGCGCTGGCCGCCCTCGGCGATGGCAGCGGCGGGGGATCGGCCGCGACCGCAAGGGACGGTGTCGACCAGCTGAAGGACTCGGTCACGGGTCTCGGCGAGCGGATGGAGGCGGTCAGGAACAGCATGCAGAACGCCTTCGTGAACCTCGTGACCGGCGCCAACACCCTGCGCGACGTGATCGGCAACCTCCTGAACGATTTTGCACGGATGCTGGCCAACCAGGCCTTCATGTCGCTCTGGGGTGCGGCCTTCGGCACCGCGCTCGCCCCCGCCACCAGCCCCCGGCCGATGCCGCGCCCCTCCTTCGCCGCCGGCACCAGCTTCGCCCCCGGCGGATGGGCGCGCGTCAACGAGCAGGGCGGCGAGATCATGCACCTGCCGCGCGGCACCACCGTCATCCCGCACGATCTCTCGAAGCGGATGATCGACCGCGGACCGGCGGGCAGCATCAGCCCGGTCGTCAATATCGACGCCCGCGGCGCGCAGGTCGGGGTCGCGGAACAGATCGACGCCGTGCTGCAGCGCCGGATGCCCGATATCAGCCGCAGCGTCCGTGCCGATGTCCTCATGGCCCAGCGGCGGGGCCGGCCCGCATGATCCCCACGATACCGCTGCCGGACACGGCCCGGATCACCCGCCGGCTGATGACCGCGACCGCCGTCTCCGTCTCGCCCTTCACGGGCCAGGCGCAGGTGCAGGACTGGGGCGGCGAATGGTGGGAATACGAGGTGGAGATGTCGCCCGTGCAGGGCCGCGCCGCGCGCCGCCTCTCGGCCTTCTTCGATCAGCTGGGCGGGCCGCGGGGACGGTTCCTGCTGCCCGACCGCACCCGCCGCCGGATCGGCAGCGTGGGCGAGCCGGTGGCGATGGCGGGCGCTGCCCGCAGCAACATGCTCCAGACCCAGGGCTGGGCCCTCGCCGAAGACCGGCGCAACCTGCTGGACATGTCCGGCGATGCGCAGGCCAGCGCCTGGGCCAAGTCGCGCGTGACGGTGGAGGCGGTGCAGGACGGGTATTTCCTGCGCGAGACGGACAGCACCGGCCAGCACTCGATCAACACCTCCCTCGATGTCGTCGAGGGGCAGGCCATCACCTTCTCTGCCATTGTCGCCCCTCAGGGTCGCGACGTGGAACTTTACAGCAACATGTCGGGGACGACGACTGTCCGCGTGACATTCAGCCTGCCCGGCGGCGCGGCGGTGATCAATTCGGGGCAGGCCTCCGTTGTCGCCACAGGCGCGGAGCCGCTTGGCCAAGGCAGGCTGCGCGTCTGGTGGACCGCCATATCGGCAACGGACGGGTCCGCGAACTTCCAGATCCGCCTGAAGCAGCCCGGGAATGGCAGCCCGAGTTACGAGGGCGACCCGTCGGCCGGCATCCGTTTCCACGGCGCCCAGGTCGAGACGGGCCAGCTTACGGCCTACCAGCCCGTCCCGGGCGTGGTGATGCAGGCGGGCGACCTGATCCAGCTCGGCACCGATGCCGACACGCGCCTCTACCGGGTCACGGAAGATGTGACCCCGGCGCCGGACGGCACGGCCGAAGTCAGGGTCGTTCCGCGCCTGCGTGGCGAGCCCGTGTTCGGTGCGCCGCTCGAGGTGCATGCGCCGATGGTGCTCCTGCGCCTGAGCTCGCCGGTGCCGAGCGATATCGACACGGCCCATACCTATCGTTTCAGCTTCACCGCGCGCGAGGCGATATGAGCCGGGACATGACGCCGGCCGTGGTCGAGGCGATGGCCGCGCCCGAGGTCTTTCCGTTCCTCCTTTTCGAGGGGCAGTTCCTCTCGGGCTGGGTGCGGCTCTGGTCCGGGATCGGGCTCCTGCAATGGGGCGGGCGGCAATGGCAGGGCGCGGGCACGCTGATCGGGCTCGGATCGGTCTCCGAGACCACCGATGTCGTGGCCGAGGGCACCAGCGTCACGCTCTCGGGCGTGCCGCTCGACCTGGTGCAGATCGGGATCGCCGAGGTGCGGCAGGGCCTGCCGGGGCGCATCTGGCTCGGCTTCCTGGACGGGGCGGGACAGATCGTGCCCGATCCGGTGCTGGTCTTCTCCGGGCGCTGCGACGTGCCCGAGATCGCGGACGACGCGGAGACCTGCCGCATCACGGTCAGCTACGAGAGCCGCCTCGTCGATCTGCAGACGCCGCGGGAATGGCGCTACACGCATGAGGCCCAGCAGGTCCTGGCGCCCGGCGATCTGGGCCTCGCGCATGTCGCGGCCATCCAGGAGCGGGAGATCAAATGGGGGCGGGGATGAGGCGCGAGGGCTGGGAGATCAGGCTGGCCGAGGCGCTGACTGCCGCGGCGCATCGCCCGTTCCGCTGGGGGGTGCATGACTGCGCCACCTGGGCGTTCGACCTGCGCGCAGGCCTGCGCGGCGAGGCCTCGCCCGCCGATGCCTGGCGCGGGCGGTACAAGACGCCGATCGGCGCGGTCCGGGTGATGAAGCGCCTCGGCTGGCCCAGCCTGCCGGCCGCCGGCATCGCGCTGCTGGGGCAGCCCCTGCCGCATGTCCTGCTGGCGCAGCGCGGCGACATCGTCTTCTCGGCCGAGGCCTTCGGGATCTGCGAGGGCGCGCAGGTGGCCTTCGTCGCGCCCGACGGGCTGCGGCGCCTGCGCCTGCGCGATTGCGCCATGGCCTGGAGGGTCTGATGCCGCCGGTCGTGGCCGGCGCTGTCGCGCTTGGGGGTGCGGCACTCGCGGCGGGCGGGCTTGGTGCGGCACTCGCTGCCACGGGTCTGACCGGCTTCGCGGCGCAGTTCGGCGCCTCGATGCTCGTCTCGACGGCGGCCTCGGCGCTGATGAATCCCAATATCCCGATGCGGGACCGCACCGTCACGGTCCGCGCCCCGGTCGAGCCGCGCCGGATCATCTATGGCCGGGCCCGGGTGGGCGGCACGATCGTCTTTGTCCATTCGACCGGCTCGGGCAACAAGCAGCTCCATCTCGTGATCGCGCTGGCGGGGCACCGGGTGAAGACCATCGGCGCGGTCTATTTCGACGGGCAGCTGGCGATCAATGCCGCCGGCATCCCCCAGGGCCGATGGGCAAACCGCGTTGGCTTCGACAGCCGCCGGGGCGCTGGCGACCAGACCGCTTTCGCGGGCCTCGTCGCGGCCGCGCCGGCGCTCTGGACCCCGGATCACCGGCTCTCGGGCATCGCCTGCATCTACCTGCGGCTCAGCCACAGCAACAGCGCCTTCCCGAACGGCATCCCCTCCATCACCCTCGATATCGAGGGCAAGGACGACATCCTCGATCCCCGCATCGGGCAGCGCGTCTACAGCGAGAACGCAGCACTCTGCCTTGCGGATTACCTCTCGCTCGAGCGCTATTCGATCGGTGCCGCGATCGGTGCACCCGACGGAACCGATGAGGACGCGCTGATCGAGGCGGCCAATATCTGCGACGAGGCGGTCCCGCTGGCCGAGGGAGGCAGCGAGCCGCGCTATACCTGCAACGGGGTGATCGGGCTCGACGCCGCCCCGAAGACGGTGATCGAGGGGATGCTCTCGGCCATGGCCGGCACGCTCGCCTGGCCGGGGGGCGTGTTCCGGATCCATGCCGGCGCCTGGCGCGCGCCGACCGTGGAGCTGGGACCCGGCGATATCCGCGAGGGCGGGATCGCGGTCCAGACCCGGATCAGCCGGCGCGAGAACTTCAACGCGGTGCGCGGCCAGTTCGTGAGCCCCGAGAACGACTGGCAGCCGGACGATTTTCCGGCCTATGCCAGCGAGGTCTATCTCGCCGAGGATGGCGAGCGGGTCTGGAAGGACATCGTGCTGCCCTTCACGATCTCCGCCTCGATGGCGCAGCGGCTCGCGAAGATCACGCTGGAACGGGCCCGCCGCCAGCAGTCGGTCCGGCTCCCGGGCAAGATCAGCGCCTGTCGCGCGACCGTGGGCGGGACCGTGGCGCTCACATATCCGCGCTGGGGCTATGCGGCCAAGCCCTTCGAGGTGCGGGGCCTCACCCTCGATGCCCAGGCCGGCGGCGTGCTGCCGGAGCTCGCGCTGCGCGAGACGAGCCCGCTCGTCTATGACTGGACGGCGAGCGAGGAGCAGATCTATGCGGCGGCCCCGCGCACGACCCTGCCTTCGGCCTTCGATGTGGATCGCCCCGGCACGCCCGCCATCACGGAAGAGCTCTATGTCACCCGCGACGGCACCGGCGTGAAGGCGCTGGCCCGCGTGACCTGGGAGCCGTCCCCGACCGTGGCCGTGGCGCGCTACGAGGTGCAGGCGCGCCGGGTCGAGACACCGGACGGCACCCCCACGGGCGACGACTGGCTCACCTATGCCTCGACCGAGCAGACGCTGGCCGAGATCCATGACATCGAGCCGGGCCGCTGGGAGATCCGCGTGAAGGCCGTCACCACGCTCGGCGTCTCGTCGGACTGGGCGCAGGCCGCGCGCACGATCCTCGGGCTGACCGCGCCGCCGGCGCAGCTGCAGGGGCTGAACATCCAGGTGGGCGGCAATATCGCCGTGCTGCGCTGGCAGTCGGCCGCCGATCTCGATGTGCGGGTGGGCGGGCGCATCCTGATCCGCCACAGCGCCTCGGAGACGCCCAGCTGGTCGAACAGCGTCTCGGTGGCCGAGGTGGCCGGATCCGACGGTTCCGCCGTGGTGACGCTGATCCCCGGCACCTACCTGCTGCGCGCCCGCGACAACAGCGGCAATCTCGGCCCCGCCGCGATGATCCGCACCGAGGCGGCGCAGGTCCTCGACTATGTGCCAGCAGGCATCCTGCAGGAGGACCCGTCCTTCGGCGGCGCGCGGGACGGGGTCGAGCTGGTGGACAACACGCTGCGCCTGACGGGGGCGCCGTCGGAGGGCCTCTATGCCTTCGCCGCGGCGATGGACCTCGGTTCCGTGCGCAATCTCCGGCTCCGCAGCCATGTCACCGTGGCGGGCCTCGCGCTCGGCCTCACGGTCGATGACCGGGGCGACCCGATCGACAGCTGGCCGGATTTCGACGGGACGGACGATGCGGAGATCGATGTGCGCGTCGAGGCGCAGATCACCCGCGACGATCCGGCCGGCCCGGATCCCGGCTGGTCGGACTGGTTCCGCCTGCAATCGACCGAGGTGGCCGCACGCGGCATCCGCGCCCGCGCCCGCCTCGTCTCGGCCTCGGAGGATTTCAACGTGATCGTCTCGCAACTGCGGGTCCATGCAGATGAGGTGGCCTGATGGCGCAAACCCCCTCCTTCACCGTCGAGAACGCCGCAGGCGCGATCGTCCGCGGCGTCATCAACCAGGTGGTTGCATCGCTGGTCTCGCTCAACAGCGGCACCGGCGCGCCGCCCGATACCGTCCCCTTCATGTTCTGGCTCTATACCGGCGCCGAGATCCCGATGCTGATGATGCGCAATGCCGCCGACAACGGCTGGATCCCGCTGGCCGAGATCGAAGGTGGCGAGCTGCGCTGGATCGGCGCGCTGACCGACGATCCGGCGCAGGCGCGGGCGCTCCTGCAGGTGGCCCGCCAGCAGGCGACCACCATGGACACGACGACAGGCCGCGGCCTCCTGGTCGGGGCCTTCGGTCTCGGGGCCACCAGCACGCCCTACGAGGTCACGGATTTCAACGCAGCGATCCGCGGGGGGTTCTTCGGGGCGGCAGCGGGCGCGGCCAATGGCCCTGCGCCCACAGGCGTCTATGCCGGTTTTGCCTCGTTCCGGAACGGCGGCGCCGGCGGAACGCAGGTCGTGACCAACATCAACACCGGCGAGATCTGGCATCGCGCCCGGGCCAATGAGGTCTGGGGCGCATGGCAGCGCTTCCTCCGCGAGGGCTATGCCGAGCCGCTCCTTGGCGAATGGTCGCATTCAGGCAACGTCAACCAGATCGACTTCACGGGGCTCGCCGGCTGGTCCGATATCCGCGTGGTGTTCGATTTCGTCGTCAACAACGACGCGACCGCGGTTCGTGTGAGCTACAACAACGGCGCCTCCTGGCAGAACACAGGGTATGGCGGCGGCGTGACCGATGGCGTCTCGGCGACGGGATCGGGCGATGTCATGCGCCTGAACCGGGGCGGCGCGTCCGGCATCCTGGCGGGCGAGATCCTGCTCAGGAACATGAGCACGCCCGGCCGGACGGTCATGCTGTCACAGGCGACCACCGGGTCCTCCCGCGTTCCGGTCGCAGCCTACCATGCGCCTGATGGCGTCGTGAACGCGATCCAGATCATGAACAGCACCTTCAGCGCAGGCAGCGTGCGCGTCTACGGTGTCCGCCGCGCCTGACCCCGCACCACCCCGAACCTCCTTCTCACAGCCCCGCCACGCGCGGGGCTTTTTGCATGGCCACCGTTTACAGGGACATCGCATGAACGACCTGACCCCGCCCCTTGTCGCCGATCCCACGCCCTGCCTGATGCGGTTCCGGCTGGTCACCCCGGCCGGCAAGCTCCTCTCCGGTGGCACGATCACCTTCCTGCAGGCGACCGAGGTCCCGCGCCCGGTGGGCCAGGATACCGAGGTGCCGGCCCTGGAAACCGTCACCGCCGATGAAGAGGGCCGGGGCGAGATCCCGCTCAACCCCGGCACCTACAAGGTCCGCGTCCGCGATGCCGAGGGCAACCGCTTCCAGACCTTCCACACCGTCGTGCCGCAGGAAGAGGAGGCCGTCCTCGCCCTCTGGCAGGATGAAGAGCCCCAGCCGCCCGCCGTGATCAGCGAGATCCGCGATGCGGTAAGGCAGACCGGGGAGGACAGGGGCGTCGTGGCCGGCGAGCGCCAGACAGTCGAGGGCGTGCTGCTGCCGCAGGTCAATCAGCGCGCCTCGGCTGCGGAGATGGCGGCTGGCGCGGCCGATGCCAGTGCGACCTATGCCGATGCCAAGGCCGAGGATGCGGAGATCAGCGCAGGCCTGGCGCAACAGCGGGCCACGCTGGCGCAGCAATGGGCCGAGGGCGCGACGCCGGGTGGGGCAGGGACCAAGAGCGCCAAGGGGTATGCGGAGGATGCCGCGGGGTTTGCCGCCGCGGTGCCGGCGCAGGTGGCGCGGGTGGAGCGGGATTGGCGTCAGCGGCAGTTTTTCGCGCGCCCGTCTTTCGCGTCGGGCATCACCGGGTGGGCCACGCAGTTCACCAGCCGCATGACCATCGCTGGTTTCGGGGGCATCATGGTCCTGACGGGCCAGCCGGACGTACCCAACGCGAACTTCAATCAGATCCGCGAGGTGCCGGAGGTCAAAAGCATCGACGTGGACTTTCTGCGGCAGGCGATCCGTCTTCGGGCGTCGGCTGCGGGCGCCTCGTTCCGGTGGCAGATGACTTTCGTGCCGCGCGGCGGCGGGGCATCGGTGTCGGTCAATGGCAACTGGACGGATATCGGCACGTCATATGTAACGCATGAGGCGCGGTTCGAAGCCGCTGCGTACCAGACCGTCGATGCGCGGCTGCAATTCCGGAACTACGCCGGGATCACCATCGAGGTGCAGAGTATCGAGATGTGGGATGACACGATCCGCACGGCCATGATCAACAGCGGTCGCGGCTATGTAGACATGGCATCGCTCCGCGAGGCGTCCGCGGACTCAACGGTCAATGACCTCGAAATTGCACCTTACAACAATGCGATCATAAACGCGGCACTGGCTGCAGCGGTGGGCACCGGCCGCGCGGTGCGGATTGCAGGGCACATCCCGTTCCATCAGATCAACCTGCCGAGCGGCGGAAATTTCATGCTCGAAATGCCCGACAGCGCGCGGCTTGCGGCCACCCGCGACAATACCGGCGCCTTCGTGCGCATGAATTACAGCCTCTGGGGCAATCGGGTGGATTTCCCATATCTGGATAACGTCAGATTATTCGGACTGCGTCTCGAACCGTTCACAAAGGAAGTCTCTGGGTCAACGGTTCCGATGACCGGCAACGGGCTCCTGGGGCGTTTCCGGAAGAGTGAGCTGCACGGCATCAACATCATCTATCATGGCTCGCAGGCCATGAACTTTGCTCTGATCGACAGCAATGTCTACTCGCCATGGGTCTATACCGAGGACACGCGCCCTGGGTCCGGCGGATTCCGCTGGCAGGGCGGGCGGGACTCCACTGTGCATGGCGCGTCGGGTGTTTCTGGCGACGACTTTGCTATGCTCTTCGGGTTCGACGGCGGCGCACAAAACATCGGGTACAATGGCGTATTTGGCCAGAGCCGTCGCGCCCGGTTGCTCTACGTCGGGGGCGCGAATTACTACCAGGGCATGGGGGATATCGTGAGGTGCTTTGCCCACAACACCAAAGGCTCGCTTGGCGGCATTGCGGTTGTCGCGAACCATCCCCAATCCAAGGTTCTCGGATTTATGGCGACCGGCATCCAAGCCAAGACCGAGTATCAGGAGTACGAATATGGCGATCCGGCGGGCCGCTGGCGTCCCAATGCGCTCCTGACGATTTTCGGCGCCGTCGA
This sequence comes from Halodurantibacterium flavum, assembly GCF_042681825.1. Taxonomy (NCBI): domain Bacteria; kingdom Pseudomonadati; phylum Pseudomonadota; class Alphaproteobacteria; order Rhodobacterales; family Paracoccaceae; genus Halodurantibacterium; species Halodurantibacterium flavum. The sequence goes on along the minus strand of NZ_JBHUGH010000013.1, from coordinate 8,911 downwards.
GGACACGTCCATTGAGATGCAGGGTGATTTTGGGGTGGTCCGGTCACCGTTTATCATCGCGAAGGCCGGAACGTCGATGCAACCCAAGAAGATCAGCCTCGATATATCTGGTCACGTCGGCGATTTCGTTCCGGGTGCTTTTGGTTCCAGCCTGTCCAACTATTCGGACACCTATGGCAGTGCGGGCCTTGCACACGGCGTTGAGGACCTGCGCGTCCACTACCGCAATTTCGTCGCCGGCAGCGGGCGTCACGGGTTTGCGTTCGCGGAATTGAACCGAGCGGAGATCGGCGGCAGTCTGATCATGAATGACGCCGGAAAGTCCGCAGCATATGGACCCGATAGCATTGACGGTATCGAGACATATGTCCTGCGGGGCATCTACAATCCAGCCGATCCGAACATCGAGGGGGCTTTCATCGCGGATGCGGTGGCGCCGCAATCCCGCTCCGTGGTCTTCCGCGACTTCCGGACGCAGGGGCCTTGCAGCCTTTCAAATCTCGGCTTCCTCAGCGCCGAAACGACGCAGTTTGCCGCGGTCTCGGGTGGCAGTGATCAGCATGTCGGCTGGGCGCCTCGCCTCGGCCTGCAGGTCAACAGCATGCCGCAGGTCGGCAGCTGCATCGCCGGGACGCGGGCAGTCTTGCGCAGCACCGTCGCGACGGGGGGCTTGATCCGAGAGGGGTATCAGCGGCTGACTACGGGATCGGGACATGTGTTTGGCGTCGATTGGGCGGCTGTGATGCTGCAGGCCAGCACGGCCGTCCTGACCAACATCGAGCTGCCGATTATTACAGCCCCTTCGTACGAGCGCGGCCAGACCGCGACGTGCGATCCTCGGGTGTGGGTTGGTACCGGCGCGATCAATTATGCTTTCCGCTGGTTTGAGATCGGAAACCCGACTCCGGTCGCGACGGGCCAAAGTTACACCTTCGCTGCGACTGACGACTACAAGCAATTTGCCTGCGAGGTAACGGGCACTGATGCAACAGGCCAGACCGAAGTGGTTATGAGCCTCCCGACCCCGCCCATCCTCGGCAAGCCTCGCGCCTTGAACCTGCCCTATTACAGCTACGAGGTGTTTACAGATCCGGAAAGCGGCGCGCCGCTGCCGGGGCCGCGTGTTGGGCAGGTGATTACCATGATCAAGCCGACATGGGAGGGAGTAGAACCCTATACCACGGATACCGTGCGCCACCTTCGCAATGGCTCGGTGATCAGTGGGGCGTCCGGGGTCAACTATACCCTTACCAGTGCTGATCTCGGCGCAATGATCGCCCCGCGCAACACCCGGGCGAACGTCTACGGCACGACCACCGTGGATGGGCCTGCTATCGGCCCCGTGGTGGCGGCCTGACAGGAGGACATAGGTGCCCACACTCTCCGGCGGGATCACGCTCGGTAACCTCTTGAACCTCGGGGCGATCGCAGCTTCGCTCATCGCGGGATATGTCGCGCTTCAGATCAACCAGGGTCATATGCTGACGGAGCAGGCGCGGATCGAGCGCGACGCCCGCGCCGCCCTGGAGGGGATGCGTGCGACCCATGAGCGCCAGATCACGGACATCCGAGCCGATATCGTCAATCACCGTCAGTCGATCCAGCGCCTGGAGGTCAACGAGGCCCGGGCCAGTGAACGCTATGACGCCCTCGCGCGGTCGCTCGAGGAGCTGAAGGCCGCCCAGCGGGAGACCAACCAGATGCTGCGGCAGATCGCCCAGCAGGGCGGGGGAGGGTAGGCGGCGCAGAGTTTGGCGGCTTCCGGTCTCCGGCGACGCCTCGTGAATTGCGTGTTGACAGGTGGGGAGATGCTGCTGCAGAAGCTTCGGCGTCGCCGCTTTTCCGCGACAGAATGGAATCAGCCGATCAGAAAGGAGGATCAGGTGTCACATCCAGTCTACCGCCTTGATCGCTCCGGACCCACTGGAGCCCTGCGACGTCGTTGGCATCTCGCTAACTCGCAGGGCTGATCGAGCACCTTAACCCGGTTCTTCGATCTGCCCGATAGCAGCTTTCACGGCTGCATTCTGTGCGCTGAAGGACTCTTTCCATGTTTTCCTGTGTTACAAGAGCGGCGGCCCGCGTGGCCGGCCTGCTCTCCGCCATCTTCCCTTCGTCCAGTCGCGTGTCCCTGGACAATCTCGATGACAATCTTCTGCGGGACATGGGTCTCGAGCGGGACCTCCCGTCTCGTGACCCGTCCTGGTGGAGCACCACGAACTTCAGGCGGTAACCTTTGGCTGTGGCTGAAGGCTCAGGAGGGTGATGCGGAAACCCCGCCTCACCTTTCCTTCCTGATCCCGGGTGGCACCGAGTCCTCCGGCAGCTTTCGCGTCGAGACCCAGACCAGCGCGGTCACCGAAAGGAGGATGCTGGACACCAGTCCGCCGATCGCCAGCAGCCCGCCCGACGAGATCGAAACCTCGCTCTCGATCGTCGAGCGGCCGAAGGTCATGCGGAGGGCTGCCGTGTTGAATTTGTGGTCGGTTTCGCCTGATCCAAGCTCGTTCTCCGCCATGTTCAGCCCCTTCTCACGTTGCCTGCGCAAACGCGGGTCCGCGGGGAGATGTTCCGGTCCAGGCTGATGGCGCAGCCGGATGAAGGGGCGGAACTTGCAGATAAGCAGGCAGCGGATCACCCGGACCCGCTGCCTGCGACTCACACCCGGCGCCCTCGTTAACCGCATCAGGCTACTCCGCTGATGTGACATCTCAACCTTTCATTAACCCCAGCCCCGCCCCGTGCGGGGCTTTTTCATATGGAGCACCACCATGACCAAGGAAGCCTTGGCGCGGGTCCAGACGGGCCTGCGCGATCTCGGGTATGACCCGGGTCCGATCGACGGCCTCTGGGGCGCGCGCACCCGCGCGGCCGCGCAGGCGCTGATCGATGCGAACGGCCGGGCTGCCACGCCTGCACCCCGACCGGCACCAGCTGGTGGCGCGATGATCCACCAGGGTGCAACCCGCCATCCGGTGCGTGAGATCATCATCCACTGCGCAGCCACACGGCCCGACTGGATGGCAGGTCGGCCGCTCGCGGAGAAAGTGGCGGAGATCCGGCGCTGGCACATGTCGCCCCCGAACAACTGGCGCGACATCGGCTATCACTGGATCATCGATCGCGATGGCGCCCGGGCGCAGGGCAGGGCGGAGACGGAGATCGGCGCCCATACGGTGGGCCGCAACTCCGGCACGATCGGCATCTGCCTGCTCGGCGGCCACGGCTCCTCGGAACGGGATGCCTTCGCCGCCAACTTCACACCCGCTCAGGACGCAGCCCTGCGCCAGCTGATCGCGGAGATCCGCGGGCGCAGCGCCATCACCCTCATCACCGGCCACAACCAATACGCCGCCAAGGCCTGCCCGGGTTTCAACGTCCCGGCCTGGCTGGCGGCTGCCTGAAAGGAGAACGATCATGGACACGATACTCGCGGCGATGATGCCCTATATCCTCGAGCTGCTAGGGCTCATCATCACCTGCCTGATCGGCTGGATGGCCGCGCGGTTTCACGCGCGCACCGGGGTCGAGATCGACGCCCGTCACCGGGAAGCGCTGCACCAGGCGATCATGAGCGGCATCCGCGCAGCGCTTGCCCGTGGCAAGTCGCATCCCGACAACATCGCGGAGGAGGTCACGGCCTATGTCACCCGCAGCGTTCCCGGTGCGATGAAGCGCCTGGCGCCGCCGCCCGAGGTGCTGGGCAACCTGATCAGCGGGAAGGTGCGGGAGGTGCTGGGGCGGGGGAGGTAGGCATTGTAGCGCGGCCCGAAGATCTGCCGCATCGCATCCTGACTGCGGGTCTGGGTGTAGAGCGAGCCCTGGGCTGGCGCGGGGGGTGCTGGTAGTCAGCGGCCCCGTGGGCCGAAACGGCGGTATAGCGTGCTGAGGCGGACTCCAAGGCGAGCCGCCACTTCCTGCCGCGATAGAGACAGGTCGAACCACATCGTCCTCGCTGCCGCTATGTTCTCAGGGGTGATTTTAGGTCCGGGGGAAGTCCGTATTCCTGCGCGCCGCAGGCGCTGCGTTTCGCGTGCCCGGTCGGCATCCCTACCGTCAGCACGTTTCGCGCCAAGCGGTAACTGTTTGCGAGGGATGCTGCGGGCGATATCGGCCTGTCGGGCCAAGTCGGCAGCGGTACGGTTACCGCGACCGGCCGTCCTCGCCGCCTCGGATGCGGTGACAGGGTCGTTGCGCAGAGTGCCATCCTCGATCATCGCCCGCGTTCGGTGGGACTGTGCCTCCCGCAAATCATCCGACGCCAGTTTGTGGCCCGCAGGCAGGTCATGGTGTTCCCTGTATTGCCGAGCTGTCATGCCATGGACGCGGGTGAGGTGAGATCCGATAGCCCGAAACCACCGCCCGCACTCCAGGCACTGGACCAGCCCGGGCTTGCTATCGGCCATGGTCACTCTGCTGGAGCAACGCCTTGGCCTGATCCAGCAATTCCATAGTGGCCTCTGTTCCGGCATGTGCCATCATGTCCGTGACGGTCAGCGAAAGGATTGCCACCTGTATCTCGGCGCGCTGCCAGCCGGCATCCGTCGCCAGTTCCATCAGGCGAGACAGCTCTCCCTCAATCGCCTCCGCGCAGGCGTCGTCACGGTCCTCGTCTGCTGTTGTTCCAGGAGGGGGGGCGATGTGCCCTATCGCCCGCAGTCGGGTTGCCGCCCAGTCGGGCACCATATCGTCGGCGATCCACCGCGAGATCGTTTTGCGGTTGACCTCGAAAGCGCGAGCGGCCTCCGATTTCCAGCCGTGCCCGCCCCAGATGGTCGCGCCGAGCCTTTCGAACTCGGCGCGGTGCATGGGCTTACTGTTGGGCATCGGTCCACCAGTTTTCATGTTCCCAGATTTCGATAAACTGTTCGGCGTTCTCGGCCCGCTCCGCAATCCGTTCGATTTCGTCACGGCTGATTTCAAATCCGCCGTGCGTGTCGACCGCGATGCAGAACCCCTGCGAACCACGAACGTAATGGGCGAAAATTTCGTGCAGTTCCATTTCCGTGTCTCCTTGGACCTCTGGGCCGGGGCCGATCCCCTTGCCTCATGAGCTATTATGGGACATTTTGGGACATTCGGCAAGAGAAAAAATGCAGCGGAAGACGATTTTTTTATGCACGGGCCTTGCCCTCATCGGGAACAGAGCGTAATGTGATCTCTGTCCGGATGAGGGGCACTCAGGGTAATCTAAGCACTGGATCTGCCTCCTCTGACTTGCTGCTGCAACAGCGGGTTGATGTTCGGGCCTACCAGCCCCGGGATCCGTTCCGGAGCTTTTTCTTTTTTGGCGCTCCCTTGCGCGGGACGGGAAGCCCCTGAAGATTGTCAAGCCGGGGTTCGACAGGTCACCGATGCCTCTTTGGGAAAAACACAATGAAGAGTGATGGGGCGCCATGCCGCGCTTAGCCCGCTAGGCGCCGCGAGGTTGCCCGTTCGGTCGGCCGTCAGGCGCGGCCCGAAAAGGTGCCGCATCGCATCCTGACTGCGGGTCTGGGTGTAGAGGTTGCACATGCGGCCTCACGAGGGCGTGACGATTCCCAGCGACCATAGCACGGATATGCGGCTTCCAGAATCGCCGAATGTTCCGCAAACGTTCTCACATGAAGCCGAAGGGTCACTACGTCCTCCTCATCTGCCGGTGCGGTCATACGTCCGAGAAGATGCTCCGGGAATGGCCGGAGCATCTTCGTGATCCGATGCACCTCAAGCTCGATACGATCTCGCGCTTGCGCTGCTCGAGGCGCGGCCGGAAGGGGCGTCCCGAAGTGGTGTCGGGCGGCTATTCCACAGGCTGTGGCCCTTAGGGGGTTGCTGCCGAACGAGGGTTCTTAGTCTCTCGAGGAGAGGCGAGTGGACTACCCATGCCGCGCATCCCCGTAGGGCACATCTCCTGCAAGATTCAGGGTGCATGTGCCTGCGAAAGATCACGGCCGCTCCGGCACGAGGACTTCGACAGAAAAACTCTCCGCTGCGGCCCGCAATTCCTGCTCAACAAATGCTGGACGTGGAATGGCGGGCGCTGCCGCCAGGAAGCGGCCTTGGAAGGCGGCACCTCTCAGGATGTCGATGATGTCGATCGCGTCGTAGTGGTTCGCCATCAATGGACCGAGCACGACGTTCGGCGCGACACGCAAAAGCGAGCAGACCCAGTCCCGGTTGAGTGGATTCAAGAGGCGGGCCGAAGGCTGATCTTCAGCTTGTTCCAGGCAGCGGGGGGCAGCCGAAGCGTCGCCCCGTCCGGCAAATGGACGATCAGCCCCCCGTCCGCTTCCAGGTCAAACCCCGAAACATCGCTATACAGCGCGTCGGATGCATCCCGCTCCGCATCCGACGGTCCCGAGGCCGTCACACGCACGCTCATCCCGCGCGCAGGCGCGCCGCTCGCCAGGATGAAGGCCCGAATGCTGGCACAAAGTGCTAACGCATCACCGTCGAGCTCGAGACTGACTTCCTTCCGCACCACACGTCTCCCGTACTGATCGAAGGAATCTACAGGTCGGACGAGCCACAACCAATGCGGGAAGTGCTCGCTACGGTTGTGGTGGGCGGGTTCTTGCCAGACGCACAACCCAAAAAAGGCTTTCTGTCGCCGTCGCTCCGGCAGATACCCGCCCTGAACCGATGAAGTCGGAACCGCACGCCGCTCCCCGCCATTGGCTGGAGGGTCGGCGAGATATCCCCGCCCTAAACCCGAAAGCAATACGGAGACTGTGCCCATGCCCCGCAGGATGTTCGCGATGACAGCCCTTGCCCTTCTGGCCGCCACTCAGGCCGCCGCTGCACCGGAGGATTACGCGGACTATATCCCGCACAACATCAACGACATGGAGCTGGTGGATTACGCGCTGCTCGAGAACGAGTTCGTCGCCTATTACGGCGAGACGATCGGCCGTGCCACGCTGCGGATCTTTCCGGCGCCGGGGGCGGATGCGAATGGCCAGCATGCGGAAGACCCCCCGACCTCGGGCGAGACGCCGGCCGCGCAGCGCGCCATGCTCGACCTGCTGTCGCGCAACCTGAGCGAAGGAACCAACGCCCTGGGCGAGGGATATGTAACGAACCCCGTGCGGCTCTTCATGATCCGCATCGATGGCGGCGATGCGATGGCGGGATCGCTTGCCTGCGGCTACATCGAGCGGACGCAAGCCGAAGACCGTGTCGAGGAGGGCGCAGAGCCCATGGCGCTTTCTGACCGGATCTGCCTGACGCAGGACGGGGACGACATCGTCTCCGTGTCCATCACGACGCCGAACCGGCCTTCGATGCCGCTGAACGTCGACGATGCACAGATCACCTTCTCAGGCCTGCTCATCGGGACGATCATTCAGCTGGCGTCGGAAGGCCAAGCGGAAGAGTGATCCTGGCGATCTGCTTCGGTCCAGGGCATTGCCCCGGGCCGCCGCACCGCTAGAATGATCTGAAGGACTGTCTAGCGTCTATCCCAGCGCTCGGCGCGAACAAGGTCTCCACGAAGATGCCGTCCATGCCAGCCGGTCGACCGCTCGACCATCAGGAGGTGACAGCCCCCGACACGCGCGAGTTCGTGGTGGGGGTGGGGCGGGCCTTCGCCGGCGCGCTGCTCTTTTCGCTCCCCATGCTCATGACGATGGAGATGTGGTGGCTCGGCTTCTACCTCGAGCCGTGGCGCATCGCGATCATGCTGGTCGTCGTCTTGCCACTGCTGCTCGGCCTCTCCCGCCTCGGCGGGTTTCGCTATACGAACCGGCTGCGCGATGATGTGGCCGATGTTCTTGTGGCGGTTGTGGTGGCGGGTATCGCAGCCGGAACCATCCTCTGTCTGCTCGGGATAGTGACGGCCGACATGCCCGCGCGGGAGGTCGTCGGAAAGATCGTGATCCAGACGGTGCCGGCGAGTATCGGCGCCATGCTGGCGCGCAGCCAGCTGGGCGATGCGCGCAAGGCGCAGGGAGAAGGGGAAAGCCGCGAGTCCTATTGGAGCGAGCTGTTCCTGATGGGCGCAGGCGCGCTCTACCTGTCGCTGAACGTCGCGCCCACCGAGGAAATGATCCTGATCGCCTACAAGATGTCGACCTGGCAGGAGATCGGCCTCCTGCTGCTGTCATTGGCGCTGATCCATGCATTCGTCTATTCGGTGGGCTTCCGGGGCGGCTCGGCCCGGGGCGATCAGTCCTTCATCAGCCTCTTCCTACGCTACAGCTGCGGTGGATATGCAGTCGTGCTGCTGGTCAGCCTGGGCGTGCTCTGGCTGTTCGGGCGGACCGCGGGATCGTCGATGGAAGAGGTCCTGAGCGCGGCCGTGGTGCTCGCCTTTCCAGGCGCATTGGGAGCGGCCGTCGCACGGCTGGTTCTTTGATGGATGACAAGCGACAGCTTCCCGAATCCACTTCCTGGCTCGAATGGGCCGTCGCGGGGATCGGCGCGGCGTTCATTGCGGCGACCCTCGGATACCTCATCTATTTCGGCGTGACCTATCCGTCCGGGCCGCCGGATATCATCATCACGCCCACGTCCTACCGAGCCCTCTCTGACGGGCACCTGGTGGAGTTCACTGCCCAGAACAACGGCAATTCCACGGCCGCCAACCTTGTCGTGAAAGGCGCGCTGATGGACGGTGGCGAGGTCGTCGAGGAAAGCGAGATGACGCTCGACTACCTGCCCCAAAAGGCGGAACGAACGGGCGGCCTGATATTCGAGAATGATCCATCGGAGTATCAAGTCAAGTTGCAGGCTACCGGGTATTCTGCGCCTTGATAGGTGGCGGAGCGAAGTTGTGGCTCGGCAGGCATGGGTGGAGAGACACCTAGGCTCCAGACTCATTGATTTTCAAAGCCAGAAGATGACGGTTGCGGCGAGAGCGACGGCGGAGAGGAAGGTCGTGGCGCATCTGTCATAGCGTGTGGCGATACGGCGCCAGTCCTTCAGCCTG